>NZ_OZ060369.1:0-300000 GCF_964058945.1 Buchnera aphidicola (Takecallis arundicolens)
TGATATATGTTTATTACAGGCAAGTACTAATGTTGTATGATATATGTTTATTACAGGCAAGTACTAATGTTGTATGATATATGTTTATTACAGGCAAGTACTAATGTTGTATGATATATGTTTATTAAAAGGAAAATCATGAAATTTTATAATAAGTATTTCGATGTACTTATTGTCGGTGGAGGACATGCTGGGATAGAAGCAGCATTAGCTGCTACTCGTATTGGTTGTAAAACGCTTCTATTAACGCAAAAGATCAATACCCTAGGTGATTTATCATGTAATCCTGCTATAGGCGGAATAGGAAAAAGTCATTTAGTAAAAGAAATAGATGCTTTAGGTGGTATCATGGCTATTGCTGCCGATATTGCAGGTATACAATTTCGTATTTTAAATGAAACAAAAGGACCTGCTGTACAAGCAACAAGAGCACAAGTCGATAGAAAAATATATAAAAATTTTATTCAAAAGATATTATTTAAACAAAAAAATTTAAAAATTATAGAAACAGAAGTTAGTGATTTAATTATTAAAAACTATTGTATTATAGGTGTACAAACTATTAATCGAAATATATTTTATTCACAATCAGTAATATTAACTACAGGAACATTTTTAGGTGGTAAAATACATATAGGATTAAATAGTTATGATGGCGGTAGAATAAATGATGTTACATCTATAAAATTATCAGAAAGATTAAAAAAATTACCATTAAAAATAAAACGTTTAAAAACCGGAACACCTCCTCGGTTAGATATAAGAACAATTAATTTTAAAAACTTAATTAAACAAATAGGAGATAAACCTGAACCAATTTTTTCATTTATTGGAAATCGCACACAACATCCAAAACAAGTATTTTGTTATATTACAAGAACCAATAATAATACTCATAAAATTATAAAAGAAAACTTACACCAAAGTCCAATGTTTGCAGGAGATATATTAAGTACAGGACCTAGATATTGTCCATCTATTGAAGACAAAATTGTAAAATTTCAAGATAAAGATAGCCACCAAATTTTTATTGAACCAGAGGGTATTAGTTGTATTGAAGCATATCCAAATGGTATTTCGACAAGTTTACCACTTAATATACAAATAAAATTCCTTAAAACAATTCAAGGTTTTGAAAATGTTAAAATAATTCGACCAGGATATGCAGTAGAATATGATTTCATAGATCCTAAAGGATTAAAATCAACATTAGAAAGTAAATTTATTAATGGTTTATTTTTTGCAGGACAAATTAATGGTACAACTGGATATGAAGAAGCTGCAGCTCAGGGATTATTAGCAGGTATAAATTCTGCTTTATATGCATGTGGTAAACAATTATGGTATCCAAAAAGAAATGAATCATATTTAGGTGTTTTAGTTGACGATTTATGTACTAAAGGTACAAAAGAACCTTATCGTATGTTTACTTCACGTGCAGAATTTCGTTTACTTTTAAGAGAAAATAATGCAGATTTAAGATTAACAAAATATGCAAAGCAATTTGGTTTAATTAATAATTATAGATGGATACAATATCAAAAAAAAAAAAAACATATCAAAAGAGAGAAAGAAAGAATTAAAAGTATGATAATTAATATATATTCTCAAGAAGCAAAAGAATTAAAAGAAGTTTTTAATATTGATTTAAAAAATAATACTTTTGGATATGAATTATTAAAAAGACCTGAAATTACATTAAATAATATTAAAAAATCAAAAATATTTTTCCATAAAAATACTAATATTCTTGCTTTACATGAAATTATAATAGGAATTAAATATAAAGGTTATATAAAAAAACAGTATCAACAAATTGCACAATACAAAAAATATGAGGATACTGCATTACCAATTAATTTTGATTATTTAAATATTAAAGGATTATCAAATGAAGTTATAAATACGTTAAATTGTTATCAACCTAATTCAATTGGACAAGCTTCTAGAATTTCTGGTATCACTCCTGCTGCTATTTCTATTTTATTAATTTATTTAAAAAAAAATAATTTTTTAAATAAAAATATATAAAATACTATAATGAACTAGTTTAAATATAAATTTTATTTTTAAATACTTTATAGAAATAATATACTTAATAGATAATGTATTGATTAAGGTCATTTTTCTTATGATATTATCAAAAATATCCAATCCTGTAAAATATATTCACCATCATTTACAGCATTTACAAATTAATATTAAAAAATTAATTTTTCCAAACGATCATACAACGAAAACATTTTGGATAATAAATATTGATTCAATATTATTTTCTTTATTTTTAGGTATTATATTTTTATTATTTTTTTATTATATAATTATTAGATTATCCATTAAAAATCCATCTAAATTTCAAATTTTTGTTGAATTAATAATAGAATTTATAAATAAAAATGTAAAAGATATATATTCTGGAAATAATGTATTGGTTGCTCCATTAGCATTAACAATTTTTATTTGGATTTTGTTAATGAATACTATGGATTTAATTCCAATAGATTTTATACCATATTTGTTAAATGTAACATTTGATATTCCTTATTGTAGGATTGTACCATCTGCAGATATTAATGTTACTATTGCAATTGCATTAGTAGTATTTATATTAATTATTTTTTATAGCATTAAGACTAAAGGGATAAATGGTTTCTTAAAAGAATTAATAACACAACCTTTTAACTCTTATTTATTTTATTTAGTAAATTTTTTTTTAGAATCGATTACTTTATTATCAAAACCAATATCTTTAGCATTACGTTTATTTGGTAATATGTATGCAGGTGAAATGATCTTTATATTAATTTCTGGGTTTTTACCTTGGTGGTTACAATGGACGTTAAGTGTACCCTGGGCTATTTTTCATATTTTAATAATTTTCTTACAAGCATTTATTTTTATGATTTTAACCATTGTTTATTTATCTATGGCAACTAAAACACACGATTTATAAAATATTTTTTATTTTAAAAAAAAAGAGGATTTTTATATGCATAATTTACATATGTTGTATTTAGCAGCAGGTATTATGATTGGTTTAGCTTCTATTGGAGCAGCAATTGGAATTGGAATATTAGGTGGAAAATTTTTAGAAGGAGCAGCACGTCAACCTGATTTAATTCCAATTTTAAGAGCACAGTTTTTTGTTGTCATGGGTTTAGTTGATGCAATTCCTATGATTGCTGTAGGTTTAGGATTATATATGATTTTTGCATTTTCAAAATAATTATTCAGTTAATTTTATAAATTTATTTTTCTTACATATTATTTTTATATAGGGTTATATAATTTATGGATTTAAATTCAACAATATTAGGTCAAATTATTGCATTTATTTTATTTATTTGGTTTTGTATGGAATATATTTGGCCTAATTTAATCACAGTAATTACACAACGTCAATGCTTAATTAAAGAAAAATTATCTAATATTAAAAAAAAAAAACAACATGTAACAGATATGTATAATCAAGCAAAAAAAGTGATCCATGATTCTCAAAGAAAAGCACGTGATATTATTAATAATGCTAATAAGGATAAGGTATTAATTATAGAAGATGCTAAACAATGTGCAAAACAAGAAAAAGAAAAAATTCTTATACAAGCTGAAATAGCTATTCAAATGAAAGAAATTAAATTAAGAAAAAAATTAACAAAAGAAATTAGTATACTAGCAAGTATGATGGCAAAAAAAATTATTGTTAATAGTATTAATTGTAAAGATAAAAACTGTAATATAGAAAATATAATTAATAATCTATAATTTTGGAGTAATATTTGTGCAACATAATTTAACTGTAGCTCGTGCTTATGCTACAGCAATATTTAAGATTTCTGTTCAACATAAATCTTTTGAGAATTGGAAAATATTATTAATAAAATTATCAGAAATGTCTCAATCTCAACATATAAATAATTTTTTTCATGTTATATATTCTGTTGATATTATATTAAAAATTATTATAACAGCTTGTTGTAATATAAAAATTGATCAGTATGGTAAAAATTTAATTACATTACTTATTTTAAATAAAAGATTATACTTATTAGAACAAATTTGCAATCAGTTTATCATGTTATATAATGATTACTACAACATTATAAATATTGAAATTACTACCACACATGATTTAAATACAGAACAAAAAAAAAAAATTAGTATATTTTTAAAAAATAGATTTAATAAAAAAATTAATTTAATTTGTCGTATAGACTCGTCGATTTTACATGGGGTAATTTTAAGATATCACGATATGGTAATTGATAACTGTGTTTTGAGTCGATTTTCTGAATTATCAAATTTTTTAATATCATAATGAGAATAAATAAAAATATGCAATTACATTCAAGTGAAATTAGTGATTTAATTAAACAGCGTATTGAAAAATTTAATATATTAAAAAAAATTCATAACGAAGGTATAATTATTTCTGTTAGTGATGGAATTATTAAAATTCATGGTATTACTGAAGTTATGTTCGGTGAAATGATTCTTTTACCTAATAATTTATATGCGTTAGCTTTAAATTTAGAACAAGATATTACAAGTGCTGTAGTATTAGGATGTTATTTAAATATTACAGAAGGTATGCGTGTTTATTCAACAGGAAAAATGCTTGAAATTCCTGTTGGTGCTAACTTATTAGGTCGTGTTGTGAATGCTTTAGGATGTCCTATTGATGGTCAAGGTGATATTATTAGTACATTATATTACCCAATTGAACAAGAAGCTCCTGGGGTTATTGAACGCATTTCGGTATCTGAACCGGTTTATACAGGATATAAATCTATTGATTCTATGGTTCCTATTGGTAAAGGGCAGAGAGAATTAATTATTGGTGATCGACAAACTGGTAAAACTACATTAGCTATAGATACTATTATTAATCAAAAAAAATCAGGTATTTTTTGTATTTATGTTGCTATTGGTCAGAAACAATCAACTGTATTACATGTTGTGAAAACATTAGAAAAATATGATTCTTTATCACATACAGTTATTGTTAATGCTACAGCATCTGAAGCTCCAGTTATGCAATATTTAGCACCATATTCTGGATGTTCTATTGGTGAATATTTTAGAGATCATGGGAAAAATGCATTAATTGTATATGATGATTTATCTAAGCATGCTATTGCATACCGTCAGATATCGCTGTTGTTACGACGTCCTCCAGGACGAGAGGCATTTCCAGGGGATATTTTTTATTTACATTCACGTTTATTAGAAAGGTCAGCACGTATCAATATACAAAGTGTAAAACGACGTAGTAATAACAAAATTTCTAATAAAACAGGATCATTAACAGCTTTACCAATTATAGAAACACAATCTGGAGATGTTTCATCATTTATACCTACAAATGTTATTTCAATAACAGATGGACAAATTTTTCTAGAATCTAATTTGTTTAATATTGGTATTCGTCCTGCTATTAATCCTGGGATATCAGTTTCACGTGTTGGTAGTGCTGCACAGATCAAGATTATTAAAACATTATCATCTAAACTTAGAGTTGCATTAGCGCAATATCGTGAATTAGCGGCATTTTCTCAATTTTCTACTGATTTAGATGAAATAACAAAAAAACAATTAAATTATGGAAAAAAAATTACTGAGCTATTAAAACAGAATCAACATGCTCCACTATCTGTATCAGAACAAACAATTATATTTTTTGCAGCAGAAAATGGTTTTATTGATGATATTAATGTACATGAAATTGCTAGTTTTGAAAAAACTATTTTACAATATTTTAATACATATCATGCTGATTTAATGATCCAAATTAATTCTACAGATTTATATACAAAGGATATACAAGATAAAATTATAAATATCATGAAGATTTTTAAAAAAAATACTAGTTAGTTGTCTAATATATTTGATACTTTCATGTATTATAAATATAATAGGATGCTTTATGGCAAATACAAAAACAATACGTAATAAAATTTTAAGTATAAAAAATACGCAAAAAATTACTAAAACCATGGAAATGGTTTCAATTTCAAAAATGAAAAAAGTAACAAAAAAATTATTGATAAGTGCACCATATTTAGAACACTTAAAAAAAATAATTTCTCATTTTTTACAAGGTAAATTAAGTTATAAACATTATTTTTTACAAAAAAAAATGATAGCTAAAAAAATAGCTATTATTATTATATCATCTAGTCGTGGTTTATGCGGTAATCTAAATTATAATGTTTTTAAGAAAGTGAATTATTTTATTAAAAAAAATCAAGATAAGAATATAATTTGTGATTTGTATATTGTAGGAATGAAAGGTATATTGTTTTTTAAGAACAATCGTTATGTTAATATTAAAAAAACTATTAATTTTACTGATAATATTACATATAAGATGGTATCTCCGCTAATTACAGAATTAGTACAAGAATATCAAAAAGATAATTTTGATAAATTATTTATTGCAGGTAATAAATACAATACAAAAAATGAAAAAACATCATATTTATCACAATTATTACCTTTAAAATCAATTTTTTTCAGAGACTCTGGGTATACAAAATATACTACTTGGGATTATTTATATGAACCAAATTCAATATTAGTTTTAGATTATACGTTTCAGAAATATATTTTATTTCAAGTACTGCAATTAATACTAGAAAACATGGTATGTGAACAATCATTAAGAAGATTAATTATGAAAACTGCCACTGATAACAGTGAAAACATAATTCAAGAATTACAGTTGTTATATAATAAGATACGTCAATATAGTATTACACAAGAAATTATGGAAATTATTTCAGGTGCATCAAGTATGAATTAATTATTTATAGTAATTATATAGGGGGAGTAATATGCACACCGGAAAGATTATACAAATCATTGGAGCTATAGTAGATGTAGTGTTTCCAAAAGAACAGATTCCTAAAATATATCATGCATTAGAAGTATGTCATAACAATATAGTATTGACATTAGAGGTACAACAGCAACTTGGTTCAGGAATTGTACGTACTATTGCTATGGGTTCTTCTAATGGTTTAAAAAGAGGTTTATTAGTAAAAAATCTGGGTCATTATATTCGTGTTCCTGTTGGATCTGCTACACTAGGAAGAATGATTAATGTATTAGGACAACCAATTGATATGAAGGGTCCAATTAAAAATTTAGATGGTACTGATCCTGAATATTGGGACATTCATCGAGCAGCACCAACATATCAAGAACAGTCAAATATGGAGGAAATATTAGAAACTGGAATAAAGGTTATTGATTTAATTTGTCCATTTTGCAAGGGAGGTAAAATTGGTTTATTTGGTGGAGCTGGAGTTGGAAAAACAGTGAATATGATGGAATTAATTCGTAATATTGCAGTACAACATGCTGGATATTCTGTTTTTACTGGAGTCGGTGAACGTACAAGAGAAGGAAATGATTTTTATCATGAGATGCAAACATCTAATGTATTAGATAAAGTATCATTAGTGTATGGTCAAATGAATGAACCTCCAGGTAGTAGATTACGAGTAGCTTTTACAGGATTAACAATAGCAGAAAAATTTCGAGATAATGGTAAAAATGTATTATTATTTATTGATAATATTTATAGATATATTTTGGCTGGTACTGAAGTTTCAGCATTACTTGGTAGAATGCCTTCTGCAGTTGGTTATCAACCAACATTGTCTGAAGAAATGGGTATTTTACAAGAACGTATTACTTCAACTAATAAAGGTTCTATTACATCAATACAAGCCGTATATGTACCAGCTGATGATTTAACAGATCCTGCTCCAGCAATAACATTCTCACATTTAGATGCTACTATTACTTTAAGTCGTCAAATTGCATCTTTAGGAATTTACCCTGCTGTCGATCCTCTTAGTTCGACAAGTAGACAATTAGCTGTAGAATTAGTTGGTTTAGAACACTATAATATAGCTCGAAATGTACAATCAATTTTACAAAAATATGAAGAACTGAAAGATATTATTGCAATATTAGGTATGGATGAATTATCTGAACAAGATAGGATTTTAGTATCACGAGCGCGTAAAATTCAGAGATTTTTATCACAACCATTTTTTGTTGCTGAAATTTTTACTGGATTTCCTGGAAAATACGTTTCTCTAAAAGATAATCTTAGAGGGTTTCAGGGTATTATAGAAGGTGAATTTGATCACTTACCTGAACAATCATTTTATATGGTTGGTAATATTGAAGAAGCAATACAGAAATCAAAGACATTATAATTATTGATATGGAGTATTTCAATATGGATTGTTATTTAAATGTTGTTAGCATAAAAAAACATCTATTTTCTGGACATATTAAAAAAATTTATATTACTGGATATAAAGGTGTATTAAATATTTATCCTGGACATACGCCGTTATTAACTACGATTAAACCTGGTTTATTATCTATTTTTACTATTTCTAAAAAAAAATTATTATATATTTCATATGGTATTTTAGAAGTACAGCCAAGTGTAATTAATATTTTGCCTGATGAAGGATGTTTTTTAAGTGACTTAAATTATGATAAATTAATTTATAAAAAGAAATATATGGAAAAAAAAATATTACAATTGAATGAAACAGAAAAAAAAAATTTACAGATTAAATTATTAGATATCCAAATACAAATTAAGTTATTACAGGAAAAATATAATATTGATTAAGATAAAAATATTTTATATTCGCATATTTTAAATATCAATATTTTCAACCATGAGAGCATTTTTTTCAATAAAAATTTTACGTGGTTCTACTACATCACCCATAAGTGTATTAAATAATTTACTTGCAGAAACAGCATCATTAATTGTTACTTGTAACATATTTCTTGTTTTAGGATTCATTGTTGTCTCCCATAGTTGTGTAGGATTCATTTCTCCTAAACCTTTATATCGTTGTATATGTATTTCTTTTTGTATTGTTTTGATTAACCATTTAATAATAGATCTTAAATTAATAATGTTATTTTTTTGATTTCCTCTTTGAATAAAATCACCTGTCTGAATTAAATCAGCCCAGTTATTGTGTACTTTTTTCATTTTATCATACTCAATACTTGATAAAAATTTATTTGTAATATGATACGTATGATGTTTAGCATTTAATCTATTATATTCGTAAATACTTGGTTCAAAACTATTTTCTTTAATTTTACTGGAATATGTAATATATTTTGTTTGATTATTTAAATATATTACTATATTTGTTATCCATTGTGAAACTTTTTCTCTATTATTAAAGTTATCTATTTTTGGTTGATGTATTAGTGCTTCTATTATAACATTAGAAAAATGATATTGATTTTTTTTTAAAAAATATTTAATATTTTGATATTCTAAAATTATATTTTTAAATTTCTCGGAATTAGTATTATGGTTATTAGAATTGCGTTTGAAATATATTAAATTTTTTAATGCAATTTTCATTTGTTTTTTGTGCATTTCTTCTTCATTTTTAATATATATTTCTTTTTTCCCTTGTTTAATTTTATACAGTGGAGGTTGTGCAATATATATATGTCCTTGTTGAATAATTTCTGGCATATATCGATAAAAAAAAGTTAATAGTAATGTCCGAATATGTGAACCATCAATATCTGCATCAGTCATAATAATAATATTATGATATCTTAATTTTTCTGGGTTATATTCTACTTTTCCAACGCCACATCCTAATGCAGTAATGATTGCGCTAATTTCTTGAGATGCCAACATTTTTTCAAATGTTGCTTTTTCTACATTTAGTATTTTTCCTTTTAGTGGTAAAATCGCTTGATTTTTTCGGTTTCTACCTTGTTTTGCTGAACCTCCAGCAGAATCACCTTCTACTAAATAAATTTCAGATAGTATTGGATTTTTCTCTTGACAATCTGATAATTTTCCAGGTAATCCACTTAAATCTAATAATCCTTTTTTTTTACTAATTTCTCTTACTTTTTTTGCTGCTTCTCGCATTTTTGCAGCGTGAATAATTTTATTAATAATATTTTTAGCATCTTTTGGATTTTCTAATAAAAAATCTGATAAATGTGTCATTATTACTGATTCGATTATCGATTTTACTTCTGATGAAACTAATTTTTCTTTTGTTTGAGATGAAAATCGTGGGTTAGGCATTTTAAGAGAAATAATTGCAGTTAATCCTTCTCGTGTATCATCACCTGTTGTTTGAATTTTTCCTTTTTTATTATATCCTTCTTTATTAATATAATTATTTATAGTTCTTGTAATTGCTGTACGAAAGCTTGATAAATGTGTTCCTCCGTCTTTTTGAGGGATATTATTTGTGAAACAATATATTTTTTCTTTAAATGAATTATTCCATTGCATAGATACGTCTAATTCAATTTCATTTTTTATAGCATGAAAATATATTGTTTGCGAATGTATTGGTGTTTTATTTTCGTTTAGAAATTTAATAAATGCTTTAATACCACCCGTATAATGAAATATATTTGTTAAGTTTTTTTTAAGATCAATTATTTGTATTTCAATATTAGAATTTAAAAAAGATAATTCTCGTAATCTGGATGATAGTACTTCATATTGAAAATTAATAATATGGTTAAATATTTTTTCACTTGGCCAAAAATGAATTTTTGTACCTGTAATATTTGTTTTTCCAGTAATTTTTAATTTATTTATAGGAGTACCATTTTTATACGTTTGTTGATATATGTTACCTTGTCTATATATTGTTAATTGTAATTTTTTAGATAATGCATTAACAACAGAAATACCAACACCATGTAAACCGCCAGATATTTTATATGTGTTATTATCAAATTTTCCACCAGAATGTAGCATAGTTAAAATAACTTCTGCTGCTGGTATACCTTCTTCTGGATGAATATCGGTTGGTATACCTCGTCCATCATCTTGTACAGAAATTGATCCATCTGTATGCATGATAACATGAATTTTTTTACAATATCCGGATAAAGCTTCGTCAATGGCATTATCTACTACTTCAAACACCATATGATGTAATCCACTTCCATCATCTGTATTACCAATATACATACCAGGTCTTTTTCGAACAGCATCTAATCCTTTTAGAATTTTAATATTAGATGAATTATACATATGTAGTATTATTCCTTTTTTATTTTTTTATACATGAATATTCGTTAAGTATTAAAAATATGTGTACTTATAATATGTTTTATATAGTATAGAAATATTTTTTTATAAAATTAATGGCATAATTAGATGATATGAATTATAATCTGCAATATATTTTATATATATCGTTGAACTTGTATTGTTTAAAAAAATTTCAATTTCTTTTTGATTAATAATATTAATTACATCTAAAATATAATTAATATTCATTGTTAATTCAATCGATGATGTATCATTATAATCAATTTTAAATTCTTCTTGAATTGTTTCATCATGTTCATTACTTGCACATACAGTACATAATCCTTTTTGGATTATAATCCTTACACCTTGTAGTTTTTGGTGTATTAGAATAGATGCTCGTATTAATGCATTTTTTAATGTTTCTCGATTAAGAATAATGTGTTTATCAAATTTTGTTTTTAAAAGATTTTTGTATATCGGGAATTGATTATCAATTAATTTACTGGATAAGGTATATTTCTCTAAATAAAATTGAATAATTTTATTGCCCATATATACTTGAATTTTATTATCTTTATATTCTAATATTTTTATTAGTTCTAAAATTGTTTTATACGGAATAATTATTGAAATTCGTTTATTAGTATTTATACATGATGTATATGTGATTGCCATACGGTATCCATCTGTAGCAACTGCAAATATTTTACCGGAATAAATTTCAATATTCATGCCATTTAAATAATGACGTATATCATGTTTTGCCATAGCATAATGGCTGTTATAAATAATATTTTTAAATTCATTTTGGTTAAGATAAATTTTCTGTATTATTTGTTTTGTTTTAAATTTAGGAAAATTTTTTGTACTGCATGCATTTAATTTAAAAATAATATTTTTGTATTGTAATTGCATAATATTATTTTCAGATATAACTTGAATGTTTGATTTATTTGGAAAACTACGTACAATATTTAATATTTTTTTACTAGAAACGAGTATTTCTCCAACATTAAAAATTTCATTACAATGTATTTTTGCAATCAATTCTAATTCTAAATTTGTGCTTGTTAAATATGCATTATTATTTTGAATATACAATAAAATATTATTAGTAATTGGATTCCCATGGTGTATACAAATAATACTGTTTAATTTTTGTATTGGTTTTAAGAAGTTTTCTTTTGTTATATTAAATTTCATATTTTTTATAATTGAAAAATTTAGTTAATAAATTACACTAAATATTAAAAAGTTTATATATTTCATTAATTATGATTATACTAATACAGTATTTTTATTGTTTATATTGTATTGTAATTATTAAATACAAGATATATTTTAATTTTATCATTAGATATTAATTGTGTTAAATAAATAATTTTTTATTTATGTTGACAGTATGTATATTTATTAATAACATATTTAGCTATTTATATATATAAATTATTCTGTAATATTATTAATATTAAAAATTACATTAAGAGGATTATATGAAACGAACTTTTCAACCATCGTTATTAAAGAGAAATCGTGTACATGGTTTTAGAGCACGTATGGCAACACGTTCGGGGCGTAGCATTTTGTCTCGTAGAAGAAGCAAATTACGTGTTCGTTTAACTGTATCAAAAAAATAAAAATGAATGTATCTGATCGGTTTTTTTTTAAAAAAAAATTCAGACTTTTAAAAAAAAAAGATTTTAAAAGAGTATTTAATACATCACAAAAAAATGTAACGTCTTTATTAATTTCATTTAATGTAAATAATAAATTGAGTTACCCGAGATTAGGTATTATTATTTCAAAAAAAATTTCTAAGTCTGCTGTTAAACGTAATTTAATAAAACGAATAATTCGAGAAAGTTTTCGTATAGCACAATACTATTTATTAAATTTAGATTTTATTATTCTTGTTAAATCGAATATTATAAAAATCCATCGATTAGCATTAAAAAAATTCCTGAATAATTTTTGGATGAGGTATATTAATAATGTATCAAATATTTAATTTTTTAAAGATACAGATATGTTATATATTATCTAGTATTTTAAGACATTAATTATATATAATATTTATAAAATAAATGATATTTATACAAACTTATAATAAAAGAGAATATTTAACATGCGTTTAAAGCATTTTTTTTTAATTTTTATATTATTATTATGTTCATTATTTTTGTGGAAATTATGGACTATAAAATTATACAGTGTTAGTTTTAAAAAAACACAAATTCAATATGATATATCGGAACAAAAAAATCAATTTAATAAAATAAAAATCGTTGATGTAAAAACTGATGTTATGGATGTAAAAATTAATTTATTTAATGGAGAGATATATCAAGGTAGATTATTAAATTATCAGGAACAATTAACACGTTTTAAAAAATTAGAATTAATTAATCAAAAACACGATGAACAAAAAATAATTAGTGGTTTAATATGTAATAATGATCATATATTCAATTTAAAAAAAGATGTACTGTATAAAACAAATGTTATGCATTTTAAAATGCTTAATGGAAAAAAAATCTTGTTTGTACCAATTGTTTTAGATATAAATAATAATTTACACATTGTTAAAACATTTATATTTAAGAAAGGATCTTACGATATTGGTATTGAGTATAAAATATACAATCATAATATACATCCGTTATCGTATTATATTTACAGCGGGTTAAAACAAAAATTATCTAGTAGTAATGTTAATTCAGATATGACAAGTAATCAGTTTGAAAATATTGCATATTCTCAAGATAATGAAAAATATAAAAAATGTTTGTTGAGTGAGATGAAAAATCAGCAATACATACATTATGTTACACAAGGTGGATGGATTGCACTATTAAAAAAATATTTTTCCATTGCTTGGTTTTTAAATAATTCTGAAAAAAATACTGTGCACATTACTAATAAAAATAATCAAGATGTAATCTTTTGGTACAAAACATCACATTGTGTTATTTTTCCTGAAAAAAAATCTATTAAAAGAACTATATTTTGGTTTGGTCCAAAAATTCAAAGTCAAATGTCTCATATTGCTCCATATTTTGATTGTACCATAGAATATGGTTGGTTTTGGTTTTTATCAAAACCATTATTTTATTTATTAAATATATTACATGATTTTGTAAATAATTGGGGTTATGCAATTATTTTAATTACATGTATTATTCGGGTTATTACATATCCATTAATAAAATCACAATATCTTGCAACGATTAAAATGAAATTATTACAGCCTGAAATTCATTATATTAAACAAAAATTTAAAAACGATCGTAAAAAATTAAATGAGAAGATATTAAAATTATATCAAAAAAGTAATATTAATCCATTTAGTGGATTACTTCCTATTTTATTACAAATGCCAGTTTTTTTAGCATTGTATTATATGTTAGTTAATACCGTGGAATTAAGACATGCACCTTTTATATTCTGGATCAATGATTTGTCTGCACAAGATCCATTATATATTTTACCAGTTATTATGGGTATAACAATTTTTATTATGCAAAAAACTGCTCCTTCTAATTATTTTCCTCTTTCTTTACAAGAAAAAATAATAAATTTTTCACCTATCGTATTTGTATGTTTCTTTTTTTGGTTTCCATCTGGATTAGTATTATATTATACTATTAGTAATCTTGTCACGATATTACAACAAATTGTTATTCACCATACTTTAAAAAACCATATTAAATTGTAAATTATATAATTTATGTTATAAAATAAAATATGACTATTGATACTATAGTGGCTCAATCTACTCCGTATGGACGTTCTGGAGTAGGTATTTTAAGAATTTCTGGTTTTAAAACTAGTGATGTTTCAGAAAAAATATTAGGTTTATTACCTCCAGCACGACAGGCATATTATGCAACATTTTTAGATAATTATGGAGTTGCTATTGATGAGGGTATTGCAATATGGTTTCCTAAACCAAATTCATTTACTGGAGAAGATGTTTTAGAATTACATGCACATGGTAATCCAATAATTTTAGATTTATTAATGAAATCTATTTTACTTGTGAAAAACGTTCGTATTGCCCGTCCTGGTGAGTTTTCTGAACGTGCTTTTTTAAATGGTAAAATTGATTTAATACAAGCTGAATCAATTATTAAATTAATTAATGCTACAACTGAATCTCAAGTAAAATTTGCATTGAAATCTTTACAAGGTAGATTTTCAGAACAAATAGATTATTTAATTAATAGTATTATTGATATACGGATGTTACTTGAGGCGGTATTAAATTTTCCAGAAGAGGATTGTGATATATACGATACACAAATAGAAAAAAAATTAAAAAAAATTTTAATTAATATAAAAAATGTTTATAAAAATGCTAAGTTAGGTCATATAGAACGCGATGCGATCAAGATTGTTATTTCTGGTCAAACAAATGCAGGTAAATCAACTATTTTCAATCTTTTATCATGTAAAAATTCTGCAATAATAACAAATATTGCAGGAACGACGCGTGATGTTTTATGTGAAAATATTCAAATCAAAGGTGTGCAAATTCAACTAATTGATACTGCTGGTTTTCGTAAAACAGATAATATTATAGAAAAAATTGGTATTAGTAAAGCTTGGGAACAGGTTGCATTATCTGATCATATTTTTTTTGTTCTTGATGATACAAATAATATTTTTTATCAAAAACAAAAGATAACATCATTTATTAAAAAAATAAAATATAAAAATCAGGTGACAATTATTATTAATAAATGCGATCTTTCTCATAGAAAAGTTGGAATTAGAAAATATTTTAGTGGACGTACATATATTATGATTTCTGCAAAATACCTATCGGGTATTAAAATATTAAAGCAGCATTTACAATCTTTAGTACAAAAATTTATGATTAATAATACAGAAACAGTGTTTTTAACACAGCGTAGACACTTAAATATTTTGAGATCTATTAAAAAACAAGTGATTAATTTAAAAGAGAATTGGTTTGTTTTTAAAAATTTTGAATTATTGGCTGAAGATTTTAAAATTATACAAAATTTGTTAAATGAAATTACTGGTTCCATAACTTCTAATGATATTTTAAATTCTATTTTTAAGAATTTTTGTATTGGAAAGTAAAAAATTTTATCATTTTTAAAAAATATTAATTTTGCCCGAAGGCGGAATTGAACCACCGACACGGGGATTTTCAGTCCCCTGCTCTACCAACTGAGCTATTCGGGCAAAAAAAAGTTACTATTTCATTAAAACATATAATCATAGTTTATGTCAATAGTTTTTGTAAATTAAAAAATAATATTTATGAAACATGATATTTTAAATATAAATATTTTTTTAAAAATGTATGAAAAATATTTTATTCTTGAAAATTTTTATATGTATCCTTATAATTAAATACGATATAATAATGGTTTTTTATAAAAAAATACTAGTTTTCAAAAAATAAAATATTTTTGAAAAGATCTTTAAAATGTGTTTAAGGAGCTTAATTTCATGAAAATTCGTCCATTGCATGATCGGGTGATTATTAAAAAGCAAGAGGTTGAATCAAAGTCAGCAGGAGGTATTGTACTAACTGGTTCTGCTGCAGGTAAATCAACTCGCGGTAAAGTGATTGCAGTAGGTAATGGTCGTATTTTAGAAAATGGAAAAATAAAAGCGCTAGATGTAAAAATAGGTGATATTGTTATTTTTAATGAAGGATATGGTGCAAAAACTGAAAAGATTGATCATGAAGAAGTATTAATTTTAACTGAAAGTGATATTTTAGCAATCGTTGAAGAGTAATATATTCTTTATAAAGTAATGATAAATATTTTATATATGAAGGAATATGATAATGGCAGCGAAAGATGTGAAATTTGGTAATGAAGCTCGAGTTAAGATGCTTCGTGGAGTAAATGTATTGGCGGATGCAGTTAAAGTTACTCTCGGACCAAAAGGTAGAAATGTTGTTTTAGATAAATCTTTTGGTGCTCCTAGTATTACTAAAGATGGTGTTTCTGTTGCTCGTGAGATTGAATTAGAAGATAAGTTTGAAAACATGGGTGCTCAAATGGTAAAAGAAGTAGCATCTAAAGCGAATGATGCTGCAGGAGATGGAACAACGACTGCAACATTATTAGCACAGTCTATAGTTAATGAAGGTTTAAAAGCAGTAGCTGCTGGTATGAATCCGATGGATCTAAAAAGAGGAATTGATAAAGCAGTGATTCAAGCAGTAGAAGAATTAAAAAATATGTCTGTTCCATGTTCTGATTCTAAAGCAATTACACAAGTTGGTACAATATCAGCAAATGCTGATGAGACTGTTGGTAAACTGATTGCTGAAGCTATGGAAAAAGTTGGTAATGATGGAGTCATTACAGTAGAAGAAGGAACTGGTTTACAAGATGAATTAGAAGTTGTAAAAGGTATGCAATTTGATCGTGGTTATTTATCTCCATACTTTATTAATAAACCAGAAACTGGGATTGTTGAGTTAGATAATCCTTATATTTTAATGGTAGATAAAAAGATATCAAATATTCGTGAATTGTTGCCAGTATTAGAAGCAGTAGCTAAATCCAGTAAACCGTTATTAATTATTTCTGAGGATTTAGAAGGTGAGGCATTAGCAACTTTAGTAGTTAATTCTATGAGAGGAATTGTTAAGGTATCTGCTGTTAAAGCTCCAGGATTTGGTGATCGAAGAAAAGAGATGTTACAAGATATTTCTATTTTAACATCCGGTACAGTAATTTCTGAAGAATTAGCAATGGAATTAGAAAAATCTACTTTAGATGATTTAGGACAAGCAAAACGTGTAGTTATTACAAAAGATACAACGACAATTATTGGTGGTTTTGGTAATAAGAATACAATTAAAAATCGAATTATCCAAATTAGAAAACAAGCACAAGACGCAACTTCAGAATACGATAAAGAAAAGTTGAACGAAAGATTAGCAAAATTATCTGGTGGAGTAGCAGTACTAAAAGTTGGTGCAGCAACAGAAGTAGAAATGAAAGAAAAAAAAGCTCGTGTTGAAGATGCATTACATGCAACTCGTGCAGCTGTAGAAGAAGGTGTAGTTGCTGGGGGAGGTGTAGCTCTAGTGAGGGTTGCGGGTCTTATTTCAAATTTATCTGGACAAAATGAAGATCAAAATGTTGGTATTCGTGTTGCATTGCGTGCAATGGAAGCACCATTACGTCAAATAGTTTCTAATTCTGGAGAAGAACCATCTGTTGTAACTAATAATGTAAAAGATGGTAAAGGAAATTACGGATATAATGCTGCAACTGATCAGTATGGTGATATGATTAATTTTGGTATATTAGATCCAACTAAAGTAACTAGATCTGCTTTACAATATGCTGCTTCTGTAGCGGGTTTAATGATTACTACTGAATGTATGGTTACAGATTTACCGAAAGAAGAAAAATCAGATCTTAGTGCTCCTACTCCAGGAGGTATGGGCGGTGGAATGGGCGGCATGATGTAATTTTTTTTGTATATATATTTTTAATACATTAATAATTACCCTAAATAACTTCTGTGTTTAGGGGTAATTATTAAAATTTTATATATTAATCAAATTGATTATTTATGATTTTATATTTTAGCAATAGTTTTAAATCGGGATTGAAAGTACTTCTTAATAATGAACCATATTTAATTGAAAGTGTTAATTTTGTTAAACCTGGAAAAGGCCAAGCGTTTTCTCGGGTAAAATTACGCAATTTATTGAATAATCAATTATTAGAAAAAACTTTTCGTTCTACTGACAGTTTAGTTCATGCTGATATATTAGATATCAAATATATATATATTTATTACGATAATTATTTTTGGAATTTTATGCATCGAAAAAATTTTGATCAGTTATCGTTAGATAAAACAATTATTCAAAATAAGTATAAATGGTTAATAGAACAACACGAGTATGTAATTACTTTTTGGAATAAAAATCCAATATTAATTGAGATCAGTAAATTTGTGAACTTGAAAGTTATTGCTGATATTTCGGGTAAACAATTAAATTCTGTAATGATTAATAAAAAGTGTAAGCTATATAAATTACAAACTGGATTAATCATACAATTACCATTCTTTATTCAAATAGGAGATATTGTTAAAATTAATACTAGAACTCAAGAATATCATTCTAGAATTAATGGATAAGGTTTTTTAACTAATATTACTAGTTTTATTACGATAACTTTTCCAATTAAAATATAACCACAAACTGTTACTAAGTTGCATTCTATCAATAATTCTTTCACCTAATATTTTTTTTATTGTGTAATAATTGCAGTTAGATAGCATACCTATTGGTTTTTTTGAAGATGCTCTGCGATCTATAATTTGATTAATAACAATTTTTTCATATTTTGATTCTGTTTGTATTCCGATTTCATCTAATATTAATAAATCTAAATTACTTAAGTAATATATAAATTTTTCTTCAGTCATTTTTGTATTATTATTTTTAAATGTTGCTTTAATAGTTGACATTAAATTTGCAATTGTAATAATGAGTATTTTTTTTCCTTTTAAAATTAAATAATTACTAATTGCTGTGGCTAAATGATTTTTTCCGGTTCCAGGTCGACCTAAAAATACAAAATTAGCGTTATTTTGATCAAAGTTTTTTGCATATTTTTTTGTTAAGTGTATTGCTTTTTTATGTCCTTCGTGTTCTATTTTATAGTTTTGAAATGAACAATTTATATATAATTCTCGAATTCCTGATTTTAAAAATGCATTTCTTATTTTATATTTTTCATTTTTTTTGATAATTTTTTTAGAAAATATTTTTCCTTCTTTTTGATTCCAATGTAGTAGGTCTTTTTGATTTGTAAATTTTGGTGTGATGTGACTTGGAATAATATTTTTTAATTTTTTTAAAAAATCTGTATTATTCATAAAAAATTACCTTAACTGATTTAATGCATTATAAATATAATAATAAAATTTTATTTTTCATTATTTTTATACAAAGTGTATAACTTGTAATTAATGTCATTAGTATATTTGTTTTTATGTAATATCCAACTTTTAGGATATTGAATTTTTTTATCTTTTCTAGTTTCTATATATATATATCCCGATTTTTTAATAAGTTTATTATTTTCAATTAAAAAAATTGCTTCTTGTAAAATATTATTATTATAAGGTGGATCTAAAAAAATAATATCGTATTTATATGATTGTTTTTTTAACCATAATAATGTATTTGTATGAATAATGTTAATATTTTTAATATTTAATTTGTTAATATTGTATTTTAAATTATCAAATATTTTTTTATCTTTTTCTAATGCTGTTACGTATTTAGCAGATCGTGATATTGATTCAATACTTAATGATCCGCTTCCAGAAAAACAATCTAAACATTCTGCATTATATATTTTTTTTCTTAACCAATTAAAAAGTGTTTCTCTAATTTTATTTAGTGTTGGTCTTAACAAATTTACTGAAATAGTACGTATCATTCGTCCTTTAAGTATTCCTGAAATAATTCGAATGTTTTTAAAATATTGGTTCATATATAGTGTATACAGAATTAATTTTATATTTATTATATATGATTTTAATATTGTATTGAATATATTATTTTCTTTTTATGGTTTAGGTATATTTTATGTTAAGTAAAAGACATGCATTTTCCTGGTTAAATTTTTTTAAAAAAAAATCGTTAAATAACGATATTAAAAAATTAAATAAAACAAATGATAATAATAATTTTACATTCAATAATGTGTTACAAAATATTAATGATGCAAAAAATAATTTTTCTTTTAAAATTAGGAAATTTTTTTTAAAAAATACTTTAAATGATGTTTTTTTTGAAAAATTAGAAGAAAAATTATTACAATATGATTTTGGAGTATCTGTTTCAAAACAAGTTGTAAGTAATATATTTAAAAAATATCAGAATAATGTATTAAAAAATGAATCAGATATATATTTAGAATTAAAAAATAGTCTTTATGCAATTTTAAATTTATGTCATACATATAATAGGATACCTGATAAAGATGTTAAAAATAATCCGTATATTATATTATTAATAGGTGTAAATGGTGTTGGAAAAACAACTACAGCAGCAAAATTAGCATATTTTTATAAAAATTTAGGAAAATCTGTTGCTTTATCTGCAAGTGATACCTTTCGAGCAGCTGCTATTGAACAGATTAAGTTTTGGGGTAATAAAATTTCTATTCCTGTATTTTTTAAACAGTATGGTACTGATCCTTCTTCTGTGATTTTTGATTCAATTGAATTAGCTTGTTTGAATAAGATTGATATTTTAATTATTGATACAGCAGGTAGATTACATAATAAAATTAATCTAATAAATGAATTACAAAAAAATATTCGGGTTATAAAAAAAAAAATATTTTCTGATCCACATGAAATTTTATTAGTTTTAGATGGATGTAACGGTCAGAATTCTCATACGCAAACAAAAACTTTTTTAAAAAAAATACAAACAATTACAGGAATTATATTAACAAAATTAGATGGTACTGCTAAAGGTGGAATTGTATTTTCAATAGCAGAAGAATTTTCACTTCCAATTAAATATTTTACAAATGGTGAGCAATTACCAGATTTTTATAAATTTAATCCTAAAAAATTTATTGATAGCATGTTTTTATAGTTTTTTATTCTGTATTTTAAATATTTTTCAAGAGGTATTCATATGTGAATATGAATAGTTTATTTTATATATTTTATTACTTATTATATTTGCACATCTTGCTGTACGATAGGTGAAAGTTTTTACTAATTGTTGTTGATACAATCCTTGATTGAAATAGGAATTAGTATAATGTATGACGCGAAATGTTTAAATAAACTTTCTTTAAAGGATTTACCTTCATATATCTATATAGTAAATTCATGGAAGGTATTATCTTTTGAAGAAGAACGTTTTTTAACAGAACGTATATATTATCATTCAGACATATCAGCTGCAAAAACTATTATTTTATCTAATCTACGATTTGTAGTACATATTTCAAGAAATTATTTAGGTTATGGACTTTCACAATCTGATCTTATTCAAGAAGGGAATATTGGTTTAATGAAAGCAGTTCGTCGATTTAATCCAAATATTAATGTTCGTGTTATATCTTTTGCTGTACATTGGATTAAATCTGAAATTCATGAATATATATTAAAAAATTGGCGAATTGTAAAAGTTGCTACAACAAAAGTACAAAGAAAAATATTTTTTAATCTAAGAAAAATTAAGACAAGGTTAGGATTATCTACTGGATGTGAAGTTAAAATTGTTGCAAAAGAATTAGGTGTTACATATCAAGAAATTCAAGATATGGAATATCGGATGTTAATTCAAGATATAACATTACATGCATCTGAAAAAAATAAGGAAAATATACAAAAAAGGAATATAGTACCATATTTACAGGATTATACATCTAATTTTTCTATGCAATTAGAACGGTATAATTGGGATATACATACAACGAATAGATTAAATTATGCAATATTAAAATTGAATGAACGTGGTCGGTACATTATATATTCTCGATGGCTTAATAAAAGGAATAGAACTACATTGTATGAAATATCCAGTAAATATGATATTTCTGCAGAGCGAGTGCGTCAGTTAGAATATCATGCGGTAGAAATGTTAAAAGTAACTTCAGAGTCATAACAATATTAATAGATATCATATATATACACAAATTTTGTATTATTAATATAATATGATATTTTTTATAAGTATTGTTATTTACAATTATTTTTTAAAAATGTAGCATATATTATGTTTATTAAATTGATTATGGTGCAATTAATATTAATATGATATAATAAATTATTAGGGAAATTTATAATAATATTTATTAAAAAATTCATAGGATAGTATTTATGACCATTATGAATCATATTTTAGGATTTCCCAGAATAGGATCTAAGCGGGAATTAAAACAAGCACAGGAAAATTATTGGTTGAATAAAATTTCACAACGTCAGCTTCTTGATGTAGGTTCTAAACTTCGATTAAGACATTGGAAACAGCAACAGGAATTAGGTATTGATTTACTTCCTGTTGGTGATTTTTCTTGGTATGACCATGTTTTAACAACAAGCATGTTATTAGGTAATATTCCAAAGAGGCATCAAAATAAAGATGGTATAGTTGATTTAGATACATTATTTTATATTGCTAGAGGTACAGCGCCAAATAAAAAACCAGTTTTAGCATCTGAAATGACGAAATGGTTTAATACAAATTATCATTACATTGTTCCGGAATTTACTCAGAATCAACAATTTAGTTTAATGTGGTGTCAATTATTTCACGAAATTGATGAAGCATTAAATAACGGATATAAAGTTAAACCGGTTATTTTAGGTCCAATAACATATTTATGGTTAGGAAAAATTAAAGGTAATATTTTTAATCGATTGGATTTATTACGTAATTTATTACAAGTATATCAGGAAATATTATTCAAGCTTAAACAAAAAGGTATTGAATGGGTACAAATTGATGAGCCTATTTTAACATTAGAATTACCTAATGAATGGTTACAAGCTTTTCAATTAGCTTATACATCTTTATCTGGTAATTGTAATTTATTATTAACTACATATTTTGGTAGTATAGAGCATAATTTAAACACAATTATTAAATTACCTGTTCAAGGTTTACATGTTGATTTAGTACATGGAAAATATCATGTTTTAGAATTTAATAATTTGATACCAGATCATTGGATATTATCATTGGGTATTATTAATGGTCGTAACGTTTGGAAAGCAGATTTAAAATATTGGTTTAATTCTATTAATCCGATTTTAAAAGTTCGGAAAGATGTTTGGATTAGTGCTTCTTGTTCTTTTTTACATTGCCCTGTTGATTTAAAATATGAACAAAATATCAGTATTGAGATAAAAAACTGGTTTGCTTTTTCTGTTCAGAAATGTTATGAAATAAATTTATTAACTCAATCACTTAAATTAAATGATTCGACTATATTAGAAGAATGGAGCAATTTATTATATACGCATAATTATTCTAATCACGTGAATAATATATCTGTACAAAAATCAATTAATCAAATTAAAGATACTGATACAATTCGTAATACTCCTTACGTGATTCGTTCAAAATTGCAAAAGCAAAAATTTAATTTTCCAGTTTTACCTACTACTACAATTGGATCTTTTCCTCAGACGAAAGATATTAGAAAATTACGTCTTGATTATAAAAATAAAAAGATTAATTTTCAGAATTATAGTACAGAAATTAAAAAACATATTAAGTATGCTATTACAGCACAAGAATCCTTAGAACTTGATGTTTTAGTACACGGTGAATCAGAAAGAAGTGATATGGTTGAATATTTTGGTGAACATTTACATGGTTTTATATTTACAGATTTTGGATGGGTACAAAGTTATGGTTCAAGATGTGTAAAACCGCCTATTATTATCGGAGATGTTTATCGTTCTAATAAAATAACAATTGAATGGTTACAGTATGCACAATCATTAACTGCTCACCCAGTTAAAGCAATGTTAACTGGTCCTGTGACAATTTTATCTTGGTCTTTTATAAGAGAAGATTTGCCTAAACAAATAATTGCTAATCAAATTGCATTGGCATTACGTGATGAGGTTGCTGATTTAGAAGGTGTTGGTATACATATTATTCAAATTGATGAACCAGCCTTAAGAGAAGGGTTACCGTTAAAACAATCTGAATGGAATCAATATTTATCTTGGGCAACTAAATCATTTAGATTAGCTTCTTCTAAAGTACAAGATATTACACAAATTCATACGCATATGTGTTATTGTGAATTTCAGGATATTATGAATGCTGTTGTTGAATTAGACGCTGATGTAATAACTATTGAAACTGCTAGATCTGATATGGAGTTATTAAGATTTTTTAAAAAATTTCAATATCCAAATGAAATTGGTCCTGGTGTGTATGATATTCATTCACCAAATATTCCAAGTGTTCACGATATTGAAAGTTTGCTGAATGAAGCAATAAAGTATATTCCAATAGAGCGTTTGTGGGTGAACCCTGATTGTGGTTTAAAAACAAGAAATTGGACAGAAACAAATCTAGCTTTAAAAAATATGGTTATTGCAACAAAAAATATTCGTCAAAAATATAAAAACTAATATTTTTATTGAAATGTTTTTATAAAAAAAGGGGCGAGATTTACCCCTTTTTGTAATAATATTATGAATCATATTAAAATCTATATTAATGTTTGAATATTCTTTGATCAGTAAAAATCATACAAATTTCATGCTCATTTGCAGCTTGTATGACTTCTGCATCTCGGATCGATCCACCTGGTTGAATAATACAAGATATATTTTTATTTTTATTTTTACATTCATCAATACTATCCCGGAATGGGAAAAATGCATCAGAAGCCATAATAATGTTTTTGTCGTTTTTATTTATTATTTTTTTATTTTGAAAATATTTTAAGTTAGCAATTTTAACCGCTTCTAAACGATTTGTTTGTCCTGCTCCAATACTAATCGTATTAAATTGATTTGTATATATAATTGCATTAGATTTAACAAATTTTGCTATTTTCCAACAGAATATAGCATATTTTTTTTCTATTTCTGTAGGTTTTTTAGTACTTACAATACGCCATTTGTTAAAGTTTTCTATTTGATCATTTTTTTCTTGTACTAATAAACTGTGATTAATAGTTTTAAATTCGATTTTAGACACGTTTTTTTTATTATAATTACCAAAAATTAATAATTTAATTTTTTTATATTTTGTAATAATTTGTATTGCTTCTGTAGTAATTTCAGGTCCGATAATTAATTCAACAAACTGTTTTTTTATAATGGTAGAGATTATATCTTTATCTATAAGTTTATTAAATCCAATAATTCCTCCGAATGCTGAAATAGAATCGCTATTATAGGCATTTATATATGCTGAAATTAGATTTTTTGCACTAGATGCACCACATGGACTTCCATGTTTAATAATAACACATGTTGGATTAGAAAATTGATTCACACATTCAAATGCTATATGCGCATCATAAATATTGTTATATGATAAAGTTTCACCATTTATTTGTTGCATGGAATGTATATAATCCATATCATTTTTTTGATCTTGAATATATAATGCAGATTTTTGATGTGGATTTTCACCATATTTTAAATTTTGTTTTTTAATATACTTAATATAAATTTCTTCAGGTAAATCATTTTCTTTATTTATTGAAATAGAAATTTTATTTTTTAAATATTTAACAATTGATAAATCATAGTTTGTAGTATATTCAAAAGCTTTTTTTGCTAGTTTTAATCGTGTTTTTATACTAATATAACCTGTATTACGTATTTCATTTAAAAAATATTTATAATCTTCTATGTCTACTATTACAATAGTATGTTTGTAATTTTTAGCGGCTGCTCGTACCATTGCTGGACCCCCAATATCAATATTGGGTTTTATATCGTTGTTTATATTATATAATGTATTGCATGGATAAAAGTTTATTATTACTAAATCAATAATAGGAATATTGTATTTTATAGTAGTTGCAATATTTTTTTTATGTTGACCTAAAATTCCTCCAAAAATTTTTGGATGTAGTGTTTTTATCTGCCCATCTAGAATTTCAGGATATTGAGTTATTGTAGATACATTTTTTGTTATAATTTTATTTTTTTTTAAAAATTGTTCAGTTGAATTAGTTGTAAATATTGTAGTGTTTTTTTTAAATAATTCTTGTGCTAACATTAGAATATTGGTTTTGTCATAAACACTAATTAGTGCATTTTTAATTTTTTGATTTTTGCAATGCATATTTTTTTCCAAGAATGTACATATTATACTTTTAAAATAAGGTATAAAAGTATATTTTTTAAAAAAATGGTTTTTGATATTTATGAACTGATTTTTAACGTCATGTAATATTTAATTTTTTAAAAACGTACATTATATATATATGATATTATTCTACAATATTCATTCAAAACATATTAAATATATAAGGAGTGGAGGCATGGAAGAGAAAATTGAGAGAATGATATATGCTTCTCGTTGGTTAATGTTTCCAGTTTATGTTGGATTATCGTTTGGTTTTATTTTGTTAACATTAAAGTTTTTTCAACAAGTAATCTCTGTTATACCAGAAATTTTAATTATGTCAGAATCAGGTTTGGTATTGATTGTATTATCATTAATTGATATTTCTTTAGTTGGTGGATTATTAGTCATGGTTATGTTTTCAGGATATGAAAATTTTATTTCTAAGATGGATATTCATGATAGTACAAAACGATTAAGTTGGATGGGTACTATGGATGTTAATTCTATTAAAAATAAAGTAGCATCTTCAATAGTAGCGATTTCTTCTGTTCATTTATTACGATTATTTATGGAAGCAGAAAAAATATTAGATGATAAAATTATGTGGTGTGTAATTATTCATTTAACATTTGTGCTTTCAGCATTTGGTATGTCATATATTGATAAAATGACTAAAAAAAAAATGTTTCTTAACAAGATGTAGTATACATCCAAAAATTAATATATGTATATATTTTTATTCAACACAATATTGTGATAGCCATGTATTTAAAATCGGTTATCACAAATTATAGTATTATTTTATATTTATTACTATGCATCATATAATTTTATTTTTTATTTTTTTATTTTTTTGTTTTTTTTTTTTTTTAATACGATTAATATGATAAATATATCCTGTACCTGCTGGAATTAATCTACCAACAATAACATTTTCTTTTAGCCCCCTTAAGTTATCTCTTCTACCTGATACTGCTGCTTCAGTTAATACACGTGTTGTTTCTTGAAATGAAGCTGCAGATATAAAGGATTCTGTTGCTAAAGAAGCTTTAGTAATACCTAATAAATTTCTTGAAAAGGTAGCAGGTTTTTGATACATACTTTGTAATTTACTATTTTGTATTTTAATACGTGAATATTCTACTTGTTCACCATTTAAAAATTTAGATTGCCCAACATCAGTAATTGTAACTTTTCTTAGCATTTGTTTAATAATAACTTCAATATGTTTGTCATTAATTCTTACACCTTGTAATCTGTATACTGCCTGTACTTCATTAACAATGTATTTTGTTAGATGTTTTACACCTTTTAAACGTAAAATATCATGTGGAGATTCAATTCCATCAGAGATAATATCTCCTTTTTTTATTTTTTCTCCTTCAAATACATTGACTGGTCTCCATTTTGGAATCATAACTTCATATATTTGTTCATTTTTATTATATGGAGTAATTATTAATCGAATTTTACCTTTTGTTTCTTTACCAAACGATATTAATCCGTCTATTTCTGATAGGATTGCTAAATCTTTACCATATCTTGCTTCAAATAAGTCAGCAACTCTTGGTAATCCACCTGTAATATCTTTAGTTCCTCCGGTTGCTTGTGGAATTCTTGCAATAATATCTCCTGGATGTACTGTGCTTTTATCACTTAACTGTATTAATGCTTTTCCCGGTAAAAAATATTGAGCTGGTACTCCCCCAGAGATTAAAATATCTGTTCCATCTGGTTTTGTAATTTTTACTGTAGGTCGTAATTCTTTTCCTATATTTGTACGTTCTGGCGTATCTAATATTACTATAGCAGATAATCCAGTTAGTTCATCTGTTTGTTTCACAATACTTTGTCCTTCAATCATATCTATAAATTTTATATATCCTGCAACTTCAGTAACGATTGGTATAGTATGTGGGTCCCACGTAGCTAATGTTTCTCCAATATCTACTGTTTCTCCATGTCCTTTTTCTAGAGTAGCTCCATATGGTATTTTATATCGTTCCTTAATTTTTCCCATAAAATCTAATATATGTAATTCAACTTTTTTATCAACAATAACAGTTTTTCCATAGAAATTTAGTACTGTTTTAGCATTATTTAAATTAATTGTACCTTTATTTTTTACTTCAATACGTGATTCTGTAACAGATCTAGAAGCCGCTCCTCCGATATGGAATGTTCGCATGGTTAATTGTGTACCTGGTTCACCAATAGATTGTGCTGCTATTACACCAATTGCTTCACCAGTTTTTACTAATTCACCTCTTGCTAAATCATATCCATAACAACATGCACAAACACCAAAGTTAGTTTCGCAATGTACAACTGATCGCACTGTTATTACATCGATGTCGTATTTATCTAATATATCACAGTGATAATCACTGAGTAGTGTATTTTTTGAGATTAATATCTCATTTGAATTGGGATGTAGAATACTTGTTGTTGTTACACGTCCTAATACTCTTTCTCGTAGTGGTTCTTTAACTTCACTTCCTTCAATTATAGGATATAATTTAATACCTTTACTAGTTCCACAATCATATTCTGTTATTACTAAATCTTGTGCAACATCTACTAATCTACGTGTTAAATAACCAGAGTTAGCAGTTTTTAATGCAGTATCTGCTAAACCTTTTCTTGCTCCATGTGTTGAAATGAAATATTGTAATACATTTAATCCTTCTCTAAAATTTGCTGTAATTGGTGTTTCAATAATTGATCCATCAGGTTTAGCCATCAAACCTCGCATACCTGCTAATTGTCGAATTTGTGCTGCAGAGCCTCTTGATCCAGAATCAGCCATCATAAAAATATTATTAAAAGATTTTCGTTGTATATTTTTATCTTTTACATCTGCGTCATGTGCTATAGATAAGTTTTTCATCATTGCTTGTGATATTTTTTCATTAGAAGTAGACCATATATCAATAATTTTATTATATTTTTCCCCTGCTGTTACTAAACCGGATTGGAATTGTTCTTGTATTTCTAATACTTCATGTGTTGCTGTTTCAATAATACCCTCTTTTTCTTGTGGTATAACCATATCATCAATACCAACTGAAATACCTGATAATGTAGAATATTTAAATCCAGTATACATAATTTGATCTGCAAATAGAACTGTTTTTTTTAATCCTAAAGTTTTTGAACATAATGTTAATAAATATGAAATAGATTGTTTATTTAAAGTTTTATTTAATAAACTAAATGGTAATCCTTTTGGAAAGATCTGCCATAAAATTGCTCTTCCAACACTGGTACGGATAATATTTGATTTTTTGATAAATGTATTTATTTTCGTTTTAGTATATTCGATAATTTTTACATTTATTATTGCATGTAAATCAATTGCTCCCATTTGGTATACTTTTTCTACTTCGCGTACATCTTTAAATAAACATCCTTCTCCTTTACTTTGTTTTTTTTGTCTAGTCATATAATACAATCCCAAAACAACGTCTTGAGATGGAATAATTACAGGTTCACCATTTGCTGGTGAAAGAATATTTTTTGTTGACATCATTAATGACTGTGCTTCAAGTTGTGATTCTTGAGTTAAAGGTATATGTACAGCCATTTGATCGCCATCGAAATCTGCATTATATGCAGCACATACTAATGGGTGTAATTGTATAGATTTTCCTTCTATTAAGATTGGATTAAATGCTTGTATTCCTAATCTATGTAATGTTGGTGCACGATTTAATAAAATTGGATGTTTATTAATAATTTCATCTAGTACATCCCATATTATTGGGTCAGACAATTCAACCATTCTTTTGGCGCTTTTTATAGTTGCTGCAAATCCTTTACTTTCTAATTTACCTAGAACAAATGGTTTAAATAATTCTAATGCCATTTTTTTTGGTAATCCACATTGATTTAATTTTAAGTATGGTCCAACAGTAATTACAGAACGACCAGAATAATCTACTCTTTTTCCTAATAAGTTTTGTCGGAATCTACCTTGCTTTCCTTTTATCATATCTGCTAATGATTTTAATGGTCGTTTATTTGATCCTAAAATTGCTTTACCTCTTCTTCCATTATCAAGTAGTGCATCAACTGCTTCTTGTAACATTCTTTTTTCATTACGAATTATAATATCTGGAGCAAAAAGTTCTAATAATCTTTTTAAACGGTTATTTCTGTTTATTACACGTCTATATAAGTCATTTAAATCAGACGTTGCAAATCTTCCTCCATCTAGTGGAACTAATGGTCTTAAATCAGGTGGTAAAATTGGTAATACATTTAAAATCATCCACTCTGGTTTATTATTGGATAAAATAAATGATTCTATGATTTTAATTCTTTTAGTTAATTTTTTTTTCTTATTTTCTGCATATATATTTTGTAATTCATTATGTAGTTTTTCATGTTCTTCTGATAGATCAATATCTTTTAATAGTATTTGAATTGCTTCTGCTCCCATTTGAGCATCAAATTCATCTCCAAATTCTTCTACAGCATCTAAATATTGTTCTTCTGTTAGAATTTGTTTTCTTTCAAGATCCGTCATACCTTCTTCTATGATGATATAAGATTCAAAATATAGTACTCTTTCTATATCACGTAACGGTATATCTAATAGCAAGCTTATTTTTGACGGTAATGATTTCAAAAACCAGATATGAGATACTGGTGTGGCTAATTCAATATGCCCCATACGTTCTCTACGTACACGTGTTTGAGTTACTTCTACACCGCATTTTTCACACATAATACCGCGGTGTTTAAGTCTTTTATATTTACCACATAAACACTCGTAATCTTTAATTGGTCCAAAGATTTTTGAACAAAATAATCCATCTCTTTCAGGTTTAAATGTACGATAATTAATAGTTTCTGGTTTTTTTACTTCTCCAAATGACCAGGCACGAATTGTATTTGGAGAAGCAAGTTGAATTTTAATAGAATTAAAGTCTTCAATAGTATTATTATTTTTTATAAATTGTATTACGTCTTTCACAAAACACTCCGTTATTTTAAAATTTTTATTAAGTGATTTTAAAGATGATTGTGTGTTTATTATTGATGTTTTTTATTCGTCGTCAAGTTCAATGTTGATACCTAAAGATCGAATTTCGCGTAATAATACATTGAATGATTCTGGCATACCCGGATTCATATGGTAACTACTTTTTACTATATTCTTATATATTTTTGTTCTACCTAAAACATCATCTGATTTTACAGTTAGCATTTCTTGTAAAGTGTATGCTGCTCCGTATGCTTCTAACGCCCATACTTCCATTTCTCCAAATCTTTGTCCACCAAATTGTGCTTTTCCACCTAGTGGTTGTTGGGTAATTAAACTATATGATCCTGTAGATCGTGCATGCATTTTATCATCTACTAGATGGTTTAATTTAAGCATATACATGTATCCTACTGTAATCGGTCTGTCAAATTTATTACCGGTACGCCCATCAAATAAATTAATTTGACCAGATTTTGGTATACCTCCTAATTGTAATAATTCTTTAATTTCTTGTTCCTTTGCTCCGTCGAATACCGGTGTTGCAATTGGTAGTCCATTTTTATAATTTTCTGCTAATGTTAATATTTCAGAATCAGAAAAATTATCAAAATTAATTTTTTGTCTAATTTTATGACCTGTATTAAATGCTTTTTGTATAAATTGTCGGATATGTATAATGGATTTTTCTTGTTTTAACATGTTATCAATTTTGTTACCTATTCCTTTTGCTGCCATACCTAAATGTGTTTCTAATATTTGACCAATATTCATTCGTGATGGTACACCTAATGGATTAAGTACAATATCAACTGGTATTCCATATTTATCATATGGCATATCTTCAATTGGATTAATTTTTGATATTACTCCTTTATTTCCATGCCTTCCTGCAATTTTATCACCAGTTTGTATTTGTCTTTTTATTGCTAAATATATTTTAATTGTTTTTAATACTCCAGGTGCTAGATCATCACCTTGTATAATTTTCTTTTTTTTAAAATCTATTTTTTTTTCAAATTCTTTTTTACAAGAGTTATATTCATCAAGTATGCTATTAATTTGATTAAATATTTTTTGATCAGTAATTTCAATTTTATTCCATATTTCTTGATTGATTTTATTTAATTTTTGTTCTGATATTCCATAGTTTATTAAAATATTTTTTATTCTTTCAAAGAAATAATATTTAAATATTTTAAATTCTCTCGTTAATTCTTTTTGGATATTTTTAATTTGCATATTTTCGATTTCTAATGTTCTTTTATCTTTCTCTACTCCATTTCTTGTAAATATTTGTACATCTATTACTGTACCTGAAATTCCACTGGGTACTCTTAGTGATGAGTCTTTAACATCGGATGCTTTTTCTCCAAATATTGCTCGTAATAGTTTTTCTTCTGGTGTTAATTGACTTTCATTTTTTGGTGTTACTTTTCCAACCAGAATATCACCTTCTGTTACTTCAGCTCCGATATATACAATACCTGATGCATCTAGTTTTGAAAGACAAGATTCACTAATACCTGGTATATCTGCACTAATTTCTTCAGGTCCTAATTTAGTATCACGAGCCATACAAGATAGTTCTTGAATGTGAATTGTGGTGAATTGATCTCGGTGTATAATTTTTTCTGAAATTAATATTGAATCTTCAAAGTTATATCCGTGCCATGACATAAATGCTACTCGCATGTTTTGTCCTAAAGCTAGTTCACCTAAATCTGTTGCCGGGCCATCTGCTAAGACGTTTTTTTTGCTAATTTTATCACCTATTTTAATGCATGGTACTTGATTAATACAAGTATTTTGATTGGATCGAGTATATTTAATTAGATTATAAATATCAATACCAGCTTCTTCTGGTGTGATATTATTTTCATCAACTTTTATAATAATTCTAGATGAATCAACGTATTTTACTATACCACTTCTTTTAGCGACAGCTGTAACGCCTGAGTCTACAGCAACGGATCGTTCTATTCCTGTTCCGACTAATGGTTTTTCTGCTCGCATAGTTGGAATCGCTTGTCTTTGCATATTAGCACCCATCAAAGCTCGATTAGCATCATCGTGTTCTAAAAAAGGTATTAATGATGCTCCAACAGAAACTATTTGTTGCGCAGAAACATCCATGTAATTAATTTTTTTTCTATGAAAAAAACTTGATTCTCCTTGAAAACGACATGTAATTAAAGAATCTAATAATTGTCCTTTTGGTCCAATATTGGTATTTACTTGGGCAATAACATAATTATTTTCTTCTAAAGCTGATAAATAATGTATATTATTTGTTACTACTCCATTATTGACTTTTCTATATGGAGTTTCTAAAAAACCATATGTATTAATTTTTGCATATAATGCTAAAGAATTAATTAATCCAATATTTGGTCCTTCCGGAGTTTCAATTGGGCAAATTCGACCATAATGTGTTGGATGTACATCTCTTACTTCAAATCCAGCTCTTTCTCTTGTTAATCCACCAATTCCAAGTGCTGAAATTCGTCTTTTATGTGTGATTTCAGAAAGAGGATTATTTTGATCCATGAATTGCGATAGTTGGCTTGATGTAAAAAATTCTTTGACAACAGCTGAGATTGGTTTAGAGTTAATTATATCTTGAGGCATTAATGTATCTAAATCTCCTAAAGATAATCTATCTTTAATGGTTCTTTCCACTCGAATTAAACCAATGCGAAATTGATTTTCAATCATTTCTCCAATAGACCTAATACGCCTATTACCTAAATGATCAATATCATCAATTTTACCTTTTCCATCACGGATGCTAATTAATTTACGAATTACATCAATAATATCTTGTTTACTTAGCACATTTCGTTTTGTTTTTTTGTTTTTACATACAGCGTTATCAAATTTCATCCTTCCAACGGAAGAAAGGTCGTATCGATCTTCTGAAAAAAATAAATTTGAAAATAAGTGTTCGGATGCTTCTTTAGTTGGCGGTTCTCCTGGTCGCATAATACGATATATTTCTATTAGTGCACTTGTAGTATCAGATGCTGGATCCATTCTTAATGTTTTTGAAATATATGGTCCTCGATCACTACGATTGATAAAAATAGTTTCTATAGTATTAATTCGATATTTTTTTATTTTTTTTATGTGTTCGGCAGTTAATTTTGTATTAGCAGTAAAAATTATCTTTTTATTTTTTAAATCAAAATGATCTTTGGAAAGAATTTGTCCTATTATATGTTCTATTGGTACAGGAGTTGATTTAATATTTTCTTTTTTTAACATTTTAATGTGTTGATTATTGATTTTTTCTCCTTTTTTTATATATACAATATTATTATGAATAATATTACATGATATTTTTTCATCTTTTAATTCGTCTGGGTTAAATTCTAAGTATATTTTGTTATTAATAAATCTATAAATCATCGTATCAAAAAATAAATTTAAAATTTCTGTAGTATTATACCCTAGAGCACGTAATATAATACTTACTGGAATTTTTTTACGTCTATCAATACGTGCAAATAAATTATCTTTATGGTCAAATTCAAAATCTAACCAAGAACCTCGGTACGGTATAATTCGTGCATGATATAAAGTTTTTCCTGATGCATGTGTTTTTCCTTTATCGCTATCAAAAAATACGCCTGGACTCCGATGTAATTGAGATACAACAACTCTTTCAGTTCCATTAATAATAAATGTTCCATTATCTGTCATAACTGGTACTTCACCCATATATACTTCTTGTTCTTTTATATTTTTTATATTTTCATTTTTTCCATCTGGTTCATAAACTATTAACCTTAATGTTACGCGTATTGAGATAGAATATGTTGTTCCTCTGATTTGACAATCTCTAGCATTAAATATTGGTTTTCCTAGGAAATAATCAACATATTGTAATTCTGCATTATGATTATAGCTTTTAATAGGGAAAATAGATTGAAAAACTGATTCTAAACCTTTTTGTTGTGTTTTATCTTTTTGAATAAATTTATTGTAAGAGTTTATTTGTACAGAAAGGAGATAGGGAATATCTAACACTGTTACATATTTTCCAAAATCTTTCCGAATGCGTTTTTTTTCGGTCTCAGAATACACTATTACACGCCCAATCTTTTAGATAATGGATTTATATATATTAAAAATAATTTAATATATATAAAGTGGATTATAAATATTGTTACCTTAAATAACAATACCGTGAAATTAATATTTATATATTCTTTTAATATACTATATTTTATAATATGTTTTTATTTTATAATAATATAATATATGAATACTATCTTGTAGCTGGTGATATGATTTTTCACCAGCATATTATTTATAAATATATCTATAATTATTAAATATAATTTTAGATTATTTAATTTCAATAGTAGCACCAGCTTTTTCTAAAGTATTTTTAAATGTTTCAGCATCTTTTTTATTTACTTTTTCTTTTAGTGTAGTTGGTGCTGATTCTACTAAATCTTTTGATTCTTTTAATCCTAAACTCATGGTGCTACGAACAGCTTTAATAACTGCGATTTTATTATTACCAAAGGATTTTAGTAATACATCAAATTCTGTTTTTTCTTCTGGTTGTTCTAGTTTTTGATTTTGATTTTGTGTAACAACTGGAATAGAAGATACACCAAATTTTTTTTCCATAGTAGAAACAAGATCAACAATTTCGATAACAGACATTGTTGATATTGCTTCTATGATTTGTTCTTTTGTAATAGCCATTATTAAAGATTCCTAACAACAATAAAAATTAATTTTATTTAATGTTTTAGTTTACTACAGTAGTATTTATTTTGATATTATTTTCTTTTTTTTAATTTCTAATAATGTAGAAAATAATTGTCCTATCGTTGCAGTTTTTATGGTTATTATAAAGTGTGTTATTGCTTCTGTAAAACTTGGTAAATTTGCTAAAGTATGAATTTCTGTTTGCGATAATATTTTATCATGCATAGCAGCGGTGACAATTTTAAAACTCTGATTTTCTTGAGAAAATTTTTTAAATATTTTTGCTACACTACCGGGATTCTCCAATGAAAATCCAATTAGAGTTGATCCATGAATTTTTGTATTTAAACATTTTAGTTTTGTTTTTTTTAAAGCGATTTTTAATAATGTGTGTTTCACAACATATAAAAATACATTTTCTGTACGACCAGTCTTTCTGAGTGTGGTAATTTTTTTTGCTGGAATATTTTTTATTGTTGCAATGACTGCAGATAATGCTTTTTTTGCTATTGTATTAATTTTCATAACAATACTTTTTTTTGTTTCTAAATTTAACGCCATGTATTTTCTGTTTCCTTAATGTATTTTATAAAAATATGTATTTTATCAATTTTGATCTTAAAATTTTTTATTTTTTATATTACACTATTTAAATCAATGATAATACCACATCCCATAGTGGATGATAGAATTAATTTTTTAATAAAATTTCCTTTAGAATTTTTTGGTTTTAATTTTTTTATTTCAGTTATTAATGTTTTTAGATTGTCATATATTTGGTCATCTGTAAAATTTATTTTTCCAATTGTAGTATGTATAATTCCATTTTTATCATTTTTATATCTTATATTTCCTTTTTTTGCATTTTTTACTGCTGTTTTGATATCTTCTGTAATCGTTCCTGTTTTTATGTTTGGCATTAGCCCTCTTGGTCCTAGAATTGGACCTAATGTACTTACAATATGCATGGTATCAGGAGAAGCAATAATAACATCAAAACTATTTTTTTTGTTTTTTAATATTGAGACAATATCTAATGATCCAGCTATATCTGCTCCATATTGTTTAGCTATTTCTATATTTTTACCTTGCGTAAAAACAGCAATTTTAATTTTTTTACCTAAACCATGTGGTAAAATTGTTGCACCTCTGATTGTTTGTTCAGTTTTTTTTGGATCGATTCCTAAATTCATGGATACATCAATACTTTCAACAAAATTATTTGTTTGATATTTTTTTAGTATTTTAATAGCTTTTTTTATATTATATTCTTGATTTAGATTAATTTTTTTTATTAAAATTTGTTTTCTTTTTGTAATTTTAATCATTTAGTCCTCAATTGTTAAACCCATAGATTTTGCTGTGCCTTGAATAGAATTTTTTATTTTATCAAGATTAGCACCTGTCATATCTGAAAGTTTAATTTCTGCTATTTCTTGCATTTGTTGTTGTGTAATTTTACCTACTTGTTCTATTTTAGGTTTTTTAGAACCTTTTTCGATTTTAGAATATTTTTTTAATAAAAAAGAAGCTGGAGGAGTTTTTATAATAAATGTAAATGATCGATCAGTGTATACTGTAATTATTACAGGGATTGGCATATTTTTTTCTAAATCTTTAGTTTTTTCATTAAATTTTTTACAAAATTCCATAATATTTACTCCTTTTTGTCCTAGAGCGGGTCCAATTGGAGGACTAGGATTTGCCATTCCAGCAGGAATCTGTAATTTTATATACGATTGGATTTTTTTTGCCATATTTTCTCTTTATATAAAGATATTTGTGTATTAATATAAGTATATTATTATATATTTTTATGTATTTTTTTCAACTTGACTAAAGTTTAATTCTACTGGTGTAGATCTTCCAAATATTGATACAGAAACTGTTAATCGGTTTTTTCCATAATCTACATTTTCTACAACACCTGGAAATCCTATAAATGGTCCGTTTTTTACTCGTATTTTTTCGCCTGGTGTGTATATAATCTTTGGTCTTGGTTGATCACCTAATTCTAATAATCGGCGATTAATTTTTTCAATTTCAATATCATCAATAGGTGCAGGTTGATTTGATGATCGTCCTATAAATCCAATAATTTTTGGTACGCTTTTTATAAGTGCCCAACTTTTTTCATTTAAGTGCATATTAATTAAAATATAACCTGGAAAAAATTTAATTTCACTTTTTTTTTTTTTTCCGGATTTCATTTCTACTACTTGTTCTCCCGGTACCATTATTTTACCGAATAGGTTTTTTTCTTTACTAGATCCAATTTGTTCTTTTATTTTTTGAACGACATGGTTTTCTAGACCTGAAAAAGTTTGTAAAATATACCAACTTTTTTTTGTATTATTATACATTTTAAAACCGTAGTGTCATAATGGATGATATTATGAGAAATAAAGTTTTATCCATAATACATAAAATTAAAGATAATAGTATACTGGTAATCAATATAGTAAATGTTGTTTTTATAGTTGCATCCATTGTTGGCCAACATATATTATTTATTTCTTGTTTTAATATTTTTATGAAATGAATTATTTTCATATTTTAATTTTAATTTTTTAATGTGTTAATTATATTATTTTTATAATAAATATATTATAACATAATGCAACATGTCAATATTCATATAATATATATATTATAATTTTATTTTTATAATTATTTTTTATTTTTTATTATATTTTTTGTATTTTAAATTATCTTTTAAAATAATATTTAATTTTATTGGTATTTTTTGCTGATACCCAGATTCGAACTGGGGGTCTCACCCTTACCAAGGGTGTGCTCTAACCAACTGAGCCATATCAGCTTAATTTTCAAGCGGGTAGCGGGAGTCGAACCCGCATTTTTAGCTTGGAAGGCTAAAGTAATAACCATTATACCATATCCGCGTTGTATTATATTTTGTATGGTGGAGGAAGGATTCGAACCTTCGAAGTCGTTAGACGGCAGATTTACAGTCTGCTCCCTTTAGCCACTCGGGAACTCCACCTAAAATCAATAATTTATGCCGGCTACCGGAATCGAACTGGTGACCTACTGATTACAAGTCAGTTGCTCTACCTGCTGAGCTAAGCCGGCGAAATATTTTTTATCTCTTACCTTATATATTACTTTTAGATAACGAATTATGCAAGTTTAAATTTCATTTTTTTTAAATTTTATATAGTTTTTTATAAACTATTTAAGATAAATAGTAATACTATTATATACTATTAAAAAATATAATTTTAAAAATTTTTCGATTATTCGATGAACTATAATAAAGGATATAATTATGAATAAACCTTATCATCATTATGAAACATTATATCAAACTATATTTGATATTCGATCAAAAGTAGATGTTTCTTTTGAGTTTTTTCCACCAAAAATATTTAATCAAAAAAATAATACTTTTTTATCTACAATGGAAAAATTAAGTATATTTAATCCAAAATTTATTTCAGTAACATGTTCTCCGAATATAGAACATGTTATTGATTATACTTACCAAGCTATTCAACATATTCCTGTTAATTTAAATTTAAATATTGCTCCTCATATTACTTATATTAATAACATTGATAAAATTACAGAATTAGCTAAAAAATATTGGGAGAATGGGATTCGAAGAGTGGTTGCTTTGCGTGGTGATGTTGTATCACAAGAATATTGTGCTGAAGTTTATGCATGTGATTTAGTAAAATTATTAAAAAAAATTGCTGATTTTGATATTTCAGTTGCTGCATATCCTGAGATACATCCTGAAGCACATAGTGCTAAATTAGATTTATTTTATTTAAAAAAAAAAATTGATTGTGGTGCTAATAGAGCAATTACTCAATTTTTTTTTGATGCTGAAAAATATTTAAGGTTTCGAGATCGTTGTGTTTCGGTAGGTATTACTGTTGATATTATTCCCGGAATTTTACCAATTTTAAGTGTCCAACAACTTAAGAAATTTATTCGTTTAACAAATGTTTATGTTCCTTCTTGGATACATAATTTGTTTAATAATCTTGATAGTAATGATGTTTATTTAAATAAAATGATTGGTTTGATGGTATGTACGAATATTATTCAAAAATTATGTGCTGAAGGAGTAAAGGATTTTCATTTTTATACACTTAATCAATTTGATATCACATATGCTTTATGTTCAATACTCAAAAGTAAGATAAAAGTAAATTAATTTTTGTGATATAAGTTTTAATTTATATGATATTAATATAAATTATTTCAAAATGAGTATACTTGTATGAAACATGTATTAGTTATAAAATTAGGAGGTATGTTATTAAGTAGTGTTTTTGCTATGAATAATTTTTTTAAAACACTATATGAATATAAAAAAATAAATCAGAATATTTTGCTTGTACATGGAGGTGAAATATGGGCAAAAAATTTATTAAGTAATACATTTAGTTTGAATCAAGAGAATAAAGTATTTCATTTAGATTATAACAATAATGTAAATAATGATTTTAAATTTGGTATATTTTCAGGAACAATTAATTCAAATATTTTAAAATATGCCGGTCTTCATGGAATTAATGCCATTGGTTTACATTGTACTGATGGTGATACTATTATATTTAAATCATCAGATATACGAGATTGTATATTTTATAAAAATAATTCATTAACATTTATTAATTCTCTTTTGAAATCTAATATTATGCCAATTATTAGTCCAACCGCTATTACTAAAGATAATCTATTAATTAATGTAGATTCTGATTTAATAGCTGTATTATTAGCACAAGCATTTCAAGCACGTTTAATTATGTTAACAGATGTGAGTGGAGTATTAGATGGTAAAGGACATGTTATTAGAAAAATTAATTATTTAATGTATGAACAATTAATATGCGACGGTATAATTAGTTCAGGTATGTTAATTAAAGTGAATTTAGCTATGCAAGCTGCACAATATTTAAAGAGTCCAGTTAATATTGCAGGTTGTACTGATCGTATCAAATTAAAAAAAATATTTTCTGGTAATGCTATTGGTACTATTATTTTAAATTCAGATAAGGAAAGATCTCATGCATAATAGTAAACATATTGGAAAAGTAGTTTTAGCATATTCTGGTGGTTTAGATACTTCAGCGATTATTCCATGGATTAAAGAAAATTATTCATTAGATGTTATAGCATTTGTTGCTGATATTGGGCAATCAAAACAAGATTTGGATGGGATATCTGAAAAAGCTATAAAGTCAGGAGCAATAGAGTGTTATATCGTTGATCTAAAAGAAAAATTTATTAAGGATTATATTTTTCCAGTATTAAGTACTGGAGCATTATATGAAGGAAATTATTTATTAGGAACAGCAATGGCAAGACCAATTATTGCAAAAGAGCAAATAAAATTAGCAATTAAAACACAGGCTATTGCTGTTTGTCATGGAGCAACTGGTAAAGGAAATGACCAAATTAGATTTGAAATGGCTTATGCTGCTTTGGCGCCTCATTTACAAGTTTTATCTCCTTGGAGAGAATGGAAATTATCTTCTCGAGAAGAATTAATTGAGTATTTGCAGGTGAGAAATATTCCAACAACTGCGACAAAAGAAAAAATTTATAGTAGAGATGAAAACATTTGGCATATTTCAACAGAAGGTGGAATATTAGAAAATACTTGGAACGCTTCAGATAAAAATTGTTGGGTTTGGACTAATGATCCTGTTTGTGCACCAAATGAAGCTGAATATGTTACTATAGAATTTAGTAAAGGATATCCTATTTCTGTTAATGATCATTCTTTAAGTTTATTATGTATATTACAATATCTAAATAAAATTGGTTCAAAACATGGTATAGGACGTATTGATATTGTTGAAAATCGTGTTATCGGTATTAAATCACGAGGATGTTATGAAACTCCAGGTGGAACTATTATAGTTGCAGCAATGCGAGCGATTGAACAGTTGGTTTTAGATCGTAACAGTTTTCAATGGAGAGAACAACTTGGTTTAAAAATGGCCTCTATAGTATATGATGGGCTTTGGTTTACACCTGTAAGAGAAGCAATACAACATTCAGCTATGGTATTTTTTAATATGTTATCTGGTAAGGTTGTATTAAAATTATATAAAGGTAATGTTTTTGTAATGAAGAAATATGCTCGTAATACATTATATTTAGAGGAATTTGCTACTTTTGGAAAAGATACGGTATATGATCATCATGATGCTCAAGGATTTATTAAATTATTTTCTTTATCTTCTAAAATTCGAGCTTTACAAAATAAATAACATAATATTTTATTTGTAAATTGATGTTATATTTTTTATACACATTATAAAGGTTTAATATTTATGAATCAAAATAAAAAATTATGGGGGGGTCGATTTTATAAACAAGCTCATCCATTATTTGAGAAATTTAATAGTTCTTTATATGATGATTATTTTTTAGCAAAATATGATATATTAGGTTCAATTGCATGGTCAAAATCTTTATTAGAGTGTAATGTATTAACTATATCCGAGCAATATCAAATTGAAGTTGCATTAAATAAAATCTTAAAAGAAGTAGAAAAACATCCTAAAATTATGTTAGATACATTATCAGAAGATATTCATAGCTGGATAGAATACAAACTAATTTCATTTGTTGGAGATTTAGGAAAAAAATTACATACAGGTCGTAGTCGAAATGATCAAGTTACGACGAGTTTAAAACTATGGTGTAAATATATTACAAATAAATTAATTATTTATTTACAAAAAGTACAATATGCATTAATTTTGCAGGCTGAAATATCATTTAAATACATTATGCCAGGATATACACATTTACAGAGAGCACAACCTATTACATTTGCGTATTGGTGTTTAGCATACGTCGAAATGTTTAAACGAGATGAAAATCGATTGCAAGATTCATTGCTAAGGTTAAATATTAGTCCACTAGGATCTGGAGCATTATCTGGAACATATTGTAATATTAATCGAGATATATTAGCATTTAAATTGGGTTTCCAAAATATTACAAAAAATAGTTTAGATGCTGTTTCTGATCGTGATTATGTTGTAGAATTATTATCTATATCATCTATTAGTATGATGCATTTATCAAGATTTTCTGAAGATTTAATTTTTTTTAATGCAGGAGAAGTAAATTTTATTGAATTATCAGATTTTGTTACTTCAGGTTCATCTTTAATGCCTCAAAAAAAAAATCCAGATGCATTAGAATTAATTAGAGGTAAAACAGGTACAGTATATGGATGTTTAATGAATATGTTAGTTTTATTGAAAGGATTACCTTTATCTTATAATAAAGACATGCAGGAAGATAAAAAAATTTTATTTTCTGGGATTCATACTTGGATTATGTGTTTAAAGATGGCCGAACTTGTTATACAAACAGTTAAGGTTAATACAGAAGTTTGTTTAAAATCTGCTAAAAAAGGATATGCTAATTCTACAGAATTAACAGAATATTTGGTAAATAAAGGTGTAACATTTAGAGAAGCACATTTTATTGTTGGAAAAATTGTTTTGGCTGCAATTAATAAACAATGTTCTTTAGAAGACTTAAGTTTAGATTTTTTTCAAAGATATCATTCTGCTTTTAAAGATGATTTATATAATAAATTAAATTTATTTACTTGTATTAATAGTAAGAACGCAATAGGAGGTGTTTCTTTTAACCAAGTTTTGAATCACATTTTAGAGGTTAAAAAAACTTTGTATTATGATTAATTATTATTTTTTTTTGTATTATATTTTTTTTTAAAAATGATATTTTTATATAATTAGCTTCCACTTGGCTTCAGGAAGCTATATTTTTTATTATCTTGATTATTAATCATCTAAAAAATTTTTCAAGATATCTGCCCGACTTGGATGTCGTAATTTACGTAATGCTTTTGCTTCAATTTGTCTGATTCGTTCTCTAGTTACTGCAAATTGTTTTCCTACTTCTTCTAGCGTGTGATCAGTATGCATATCAATTCCAAAACGCATTCTTAATACTTTAGCTTCTCTTGGTGTAAGCGCAGATAAAATATTATATGTTGCTAATCTTAAACTTTCTGTTGTTGCTAAGTTAATAGGTAATTCTAAATTTGTATCTTCAATAAAATCACTTAATTGTGAATCTTCATCATCACCTACTGGTGTTTCCATAGATATTGGTTCTTTAGCTATTTTTAATACTTTACGAATTTTTTCTTCTGGGATTAACATTCTTGTTGATAATTCTTCTGGTGTTGGTTCTCTTCCAATTTCTTGTAAGATTTGTCTAGAAATACGATTTAACTTATTAATTGTTTCAATCATATGTACTGGTATTCGAATGGTTCTAGCTTGATCAGCAATAGATCGTGTAATTGCTTGTCTAATCCACCAAGTTGCATATGTTGAAAATTTATATCCTCTTTTATATTCAAATTTTTCTACAGCTTTCATTAAACCAATATTACCTTCTTGTATAAGATCTAAAAATTGTAATCCTCTATTAGTATATTTTTTAGCAATTGAAATTACTAATCTTAAATTTGCTTCTATCATTTCTTTTTTAGCTTTTTTAGTTTGTATTTCTCCCAGAATCATACGTTTATTAATTTTTTTTATGTCTTGTATCATTAATCCGGTTTCTTTTTCAATTTGTTTTAACTTTTGCATGATAATATAAAATGTATTTTTTAATTTATTTAGTTGTTCTGCCCAAGATGTTTTAATTTTTCCTATATTTTGTAACCATTTTTTATTAGTTTCATTTCCAATAAAAAATTTTATAAATATTTTTTTAGGTATTTTACATTTTTCAATGCATAATTTCATAATTAATCGTTCTTCAATTCTAATTCTTTTTATCATATTACGCATATTATGCATTAAATAATCAAATTGTTTGGGTACTAATTTGACTGTTTTAAACATTCGGGATAGTTTATTAATTTCTTTTTTTACATATTTATTATTCCTATTTTTTGTATTAGTAATATTAGAAACTGTTATATATTGGTATTTTAAATTAATAAAGAATTGTTCTGCTAATTCTGGATCGATATTATATTCTTCTGGTGTGATGTTAGTTTCTGTTTCTGACGTGTTTTGTTTATTACTATGGTAATTATTATTAATATTTGGTTGTATAAAAAAATTTTTTTTTATATGAGATTGTGTAAATCCAGAAATTACATCAGATAATCTAATTTGTCCTAACTGTACACGTTCATATTGATTTAATAGGTATATGATTGCTTCAGGATATGTAGAAACAGAGGATTGTATTTGGTGCATACCCGATTCAATTTTTTTTGCTATATTAATTTCTCCTTCTCGAGTTAGTAATGCAACAGTACCCATTTCACGCATGTACATACGGACTGGATCTGTTGTGCGTCCAAGTTCTGTATCTGTATCATTATTTTCTTGTACTGTGGATGTATTTGCATTTTTATTATTTTTTGTATTGATGTTTAAGTTTTTTTTTTGTTTTTTTGGTATATTATCAACGACTTGAATACCCATATCATTAATCATTTGAATAATATCTTCAATTTGATTTGAATGAATAACTTTTTTTGGAAGATAAGTATGAATATCTAGATAAGTTAAATATCCCTGTGCTTTTCCATGTATAATTAATAATTTAATTTGTAATTGTGATTTTTTTTCCATAATAAATATCCTATGATATTATGTTAATATAAAAGAGTCATGTGTTATAATAATTTTTTGTATTTTATTTTTAAAAATAGTATTATTAATTTTGTGATAAAGTTTTATTAATTTTCCATAATATATGTTTTTCTTCATAATTTAGATTAGTTAATCGATCTTTAATAATTAATTTTTTGTATTTTTTTTCTAGTGCTATATAGTATATTCTTTTAATTAAATTGATAAATACAGAATTTATTTTATTTGGGTTAATTAAATTATTCCAATATGCTAATTTATTAATTATATAAAATGTATTTTTATTTCTATATAATTCAATAATTTGTCCAGTATTAATATTATTATATTTTCTACATATGTATAAAATTTCTAAAAACAATGGTAATCCATTAATATGAATTTTATTGAGTTCATGAATTGTGTATGGTAAAATATTATTTAATTTCGGATTTTGTATAATAAGACTTATTAAAATACGAATATTATTTGGTTTAATAGTATTTTTTTGAATATAATTTTTTTTTTTTTTAAAAATTTTATTTAATTGTATATCATCAAAAATACCTATTTTTCGTCCAAGTATTTTTTTTAAGTGTATTTTAATATATGTACTTGGTATTCGGTGAAGTAAAGGAATAGCAATATTTAGCATATTCGTTATTTCATAAATCGAATTAAAGTTAACATTTTTAATGAGTTTTAGAAATAAAAAATTTATTATATTGATAGCATTTTTAATTCTTTTTTGAAATTTTTTTTTTCCTTCTTTATAGATAATACTATTTGGATCTTCTCCTGTTGGTAATAATATAAATTTAATATTATTTGTATTATCTACATATGATAGCATCATTTTCATAGTTCTATAAGATGCTTGTTTTCCTGCTTTATCTCCATCATAACAAAAAATAACATGTTTACTTAACTTAAATAATAGATTAATTTGATATTTTGTAATAGCGGTTCCTAGGATTGCTACTGTATTTTGGATATTAAATTGAGTTAATGATATAACATCAAAATATCCTTCTACTACTAGTATATATTGTTTCGTTGATTCAATATAAACTTTTTCAATACCATATAGTTGATAACTTTTATTAAATATTGTGCTTTGTGGAGAGTTAATATATTTTGGATTATTATTATTTAAATTACGTCCTCCGAAACCAGTAATATTACCATATTGGTTTTTAATTGGGAAAATGATTTTTTTATAAAATCTATCATATGGATGGTTAGTTTTGTTATTAACAATAATTCCCGAATGAATTAAATAATCAAAATAATTTTTGTTTTTAATATTTTTTGATAAAAAATATGGATTATGTGAAAAACCGATATTAAAAATTTTTATTGTTGATAAATTAATTTTTCTATTTTTTAAGTATATTTTTGCTTCATGCGAATATTTTGATTGAAGATTATGGAAATACAATTTTTCTACTATTTTATTTGTTTGATATAGGTTTTTTTTATAATATGTTTTTTGGTTTTGATTAGTATTTTTTTTTGTAATATTTACACCGGTAATACTAGCAAGTTCATGTATGCTTTCTATAAAACTCATGTGGTCATATTTCATTAAAAAATCAATAATATTACCGTGTATATTACAACCGAAACAATAAAAATATTGTTTTTCATAGTTTATCGTAAATGATGGTGTATTTTCTGTATGAAATGGACATATAGCATAGTAATTTTTTCCAATTTTTTTTATTTTAATTCGTTCATTAACGATATTAACGATATCTGTTTGATCTAGTATTTCTTTAATAATATTTGGAGGTATAAAGTCATGCATATTATCTTATAATCATTTTTTAATAAAATATGTATTGTTTAAAAAATATAATATTTTAGTACATACGTATGCGACGTGCATTTTCTCTTGATAATTTTTTTATGAGTCTTTTTACTGCTGCAGCTTTAGCACGTTTTCTTTGTGTTGTAGGTTTTTCATAAAATTCTCTTCTACGAATTTCAGATAGTATTCCTGATTTTTCACATGCTCGTTTAAAACGTCTTAATGCTACATCAAATGGTTCGTTTTCTCTTATTTTAATAATAGGCATAGTTTGTTACCTTAAAAATTATTATTTAACATTTTTTTATTGTTTAATATATATTATATAATATTTTATTTTAAATATTTAATAAGTATTTTTTAAATGTATGGGATAATATATGCGAATATTAGGTGTTGAAACTTCTTTTGATGACACAGGTGTTGCAATTTATGATAGTAAATGCGGGTTATTAGTAAATGAATTACGTCATCAGAATAAAATACATAGTCAGTATGGAGGGGTAGTACCAGAATTAGCATATCGAGAATATATATATCAGGTGGCTCCATTGATTAAATATGTTATGAAAAAATATAATTTTAATTTTGATAGTATTGATGGTATTGCATATACTGCGGGACCAGGTTTATCTGGTTCTTTATTGGTTGGAGCATCAGTAAGTTGTGCTTTAGCATATTCTTGTCATATTCCTGCTATTCCAATTAATCATATGGAAGGACATTTATTATCACCAATGATGGAAAATAATTCTGTTAAGTTTCCTTTTATTGGTTTATTAGTTTCTGGTAAACATACACAATTAATTAATGCACATAAGTTGGGTCATTATGAAATTATAGGTAATACGTTAGATGATGCTGTAGGTGAAGTTTTCGATAAAATTGCTCAAGAATTATGTTTAGGATATCCAGGTGGAGCATTATTATCTAAATTTGCAAAAAAAGGTGAATTGGGTAAGTTTATTTTTCCTTATCCTATGAAAAATAATTTAGAGTTAAATTTTAGCTTTTCTGGGTTAAAAACATTTACTTTAAATTTAATACGAAAACATAAAAATAATATTCAGGATTTGCATAATATTGTTTGTCAATTTGAACATACAGTATTTGATATTTTAAGATATAAAGCTTATCAGGCTTTAAAAAATACAGGTTATAAACAGTTAGTTATTGCTGGTGGTGTAAGTTCAAATGTATATTTTATTAATTTATTAAAATCAACGTTAAATACTAATAATATACAATTGTATTATCCGAGTATTAATTTTTGTACTGATAATGCTGCAATGATTGCATATGTAGGTTTAATATATTTTCAACTAGGATTATTTAATAAAAATACAAATATCGTAATTCATCCACGCTGGTCTATTGTTAGTTGAAAAAAATTTATATATTATTGAATTTATTTATTATCATTTAAATATAATATTAAATCATTTATTGCTAATACTGGCATATTATGTAAATAAGAAAATTTCATAATATCTTTTATTTGTGCCATACTACCGTCTTTATTAGTAAGTTCACAAATTACACTCATTGGTTTGAATCCTGATATAGACATTAATGTAATTGATGCTTCAGTATGTCCTGGACGTGATAATAAACCACCAAAATGAGCGCATATAGGAAATATATGACCTGGTTTATGAAAATCATCTGATTTAGCATCATCTGGAATAGCTGTTTTGATTGTTTTTAATCGATCTCTTGCAGATACTCCTGTTGATACACCATGTGCTGATTCAATACTAATTGTAAATCCTGTATGATAAGTACTAGTGTTATTTTTTACCATCATAGGTAAATTTAATTTTTTTCTTTTATCTTCAGTAATACACAAACAAACTATACCGCTACCATAACGAATTGTTAATGCCATTTGTTGTACTGTCATATGTTCACAAGAAAATACTAAATCTCCTTCATTTTCTCGGTTTTTATTATCTATTAATATAACTCCTTGATGTAATCTTAATGCTAGAATTGCCTTTTTTATTCTGGTTTTATAATCACCAAATTTTGATAATGAATTTTCTATCATGAGTGTATTGATTCCATTAAATAATTATAGATTTTTAAATGTACTAAAAGTAAAATTATATGTTTTATAATAGTATATTTATGATTTATTTTTATATATTTAATTTTGAAAACGGCACTAAATTTCATTGTACCGTTTCAAAAATATTTATTTTGTTAGTAACATAATTGGTGTTTTTCCTGCAGTTACTACACCTGAGTATTTTGTTATTGTTTTTATTTGATCTATATTTGAGATTACAATCGGTGTTAAAACGGATTTTGCATGATTATGCAAGAATTTTAAATCGTATTCAATAATTGTTTCACCTATATTGACATGTTGATTTTCTTGTGCAATTTGCTTGAATCCTTTTCCGTTCAATAGAATTGTATCAATACCAAAATGTACAAAAATTTCTATCTGTTCGTTAGATATAATTGAAAAAGCATGCATAGTTTTAAAAATTTTACCAATAGTGCCTTCTATGGGTGCAACAATTTTTTTTCCTGATGGATTAATAGCTATACCATCTCCAATAATTTTTTTTGAAAATACTTCATCTGGAACGGATTTTAAACTTACAATTGTTCCTGAAATTGGAGCAAAAATTTTGATTTTTTTTGATAATAAATTTGACGTTTTATTAAATAATTTAGAAAATAAGTTCATAATTTATTCTTAATTAGTATATTGGTAATAAAATTTTAAACATTTTTATTTATAATATAAAATTACTTATTAATGTCATGATATTTTTTGTAGTAGTTTGTTTTAATACCATATTTGATAATTCTTGTGCTTTTTTAAATGTTGTTTTTCTAATTATTTTTTTTATTTTTGGTATAAAAGATGCATTCATACTAAATTCGTTTAATCCCATACCTAATAGTAGTATCGTTGCTTTTTCATTACCTGCAAATTCACCACACATGCCTGTCCATTTACCTGCTTGGTGTGATGCATTTATAACTTTATATATTAATTTTAAAATAGATGGACTCATTGGATTATATAAGTGTGAAATTAGATCATTACGTCGATCTACAGCTAGAGTATATTGTGTTAAATCATTTGTCCCAATACTAAAAAAATCTACTTCTTGAATTAAATGATTTGCGATAATAGCGGAAGCAGGTGTTTCAATCATAATACCGATTTTAATATTTTGATCAAATGGTATTTTTTTTTTATTCAATATATATTTAGCTTGTGAAATTTCTTCTTTTAATTCTTGAATTTCCTCTATTGAAATGACCATAGGAAATAATATTCGTAATTTTCCGAAGTGTGATGCTTGTAAAATCGCTCTTAATTGTGTACCTAAAATATCTTTTCTATCTAAACTAACTCTAATTGCTCTCCAACCGAGAAAAGGATTTTCTTCTTTTTGAAAATTCATATATGGGATTTCTTTATCTCCTCCAATATCCATGGTTCGAATAATGACAGGTCGATTTTTCATCATGACTGCAGCTTTTTTATATTCGTGAAATTGTTCTTTTTCAGAAGGTAATTCTGTACGTTCCATAAATAAAAATTCTGTTCTATATAAACCGATAGATTCTGCACCATATTTTTTTGCATTTAATATATCTTGCATATTACTAACATTAGCACTGATTTCTATTTTACGTTTGTCAATTGTAATGGCAGGTAAAGATATAAATTTTTTTAGTTTTTTCTTTTTATTTAAGTATTTTTGTTTTTGTATTTTGAAACTATTAATTGTTTTTTTATCAGGGTTAATCAAAATTTTATTATTTATACTATCAAGTATTATAAAATCTCCATTTATTACTTTTTCAGTAATATTTCCTGTACCAACAATAGCAGGTATTTCTAAAGAACGTGCCATAATTGATGTATGTGCTGTTTCACCACCTAAATTCGTAATAAATCCTTGGATATATTTAAAATTCATTTGTGCTGTCTGAGACGGTGTTAAATCATGTGCTATTAGAATAACCTGTTCTGTAATATTTTTTAAATTAATTGTTTTTAAATTTAATAAATTTCTTAACCAACGGTTACCAATATCGCGAACATCTATAGCCCGGTTTTGCATGTATATGTTTTTTATTTTTTTAATTTTTTCTACTTGTTTTGAAATACTATATTCAATTGCAAATTCTGCAGTTCGATATTTTTTTTTAATTAATGTAATAATTTCTTTCTCTAATTCTATATCTTCAAGGATCATAATATGTCCTTCAAAGATATCTGATTCTTTTTTAGAAAATATTTTTTTTGATTGTTTTTGAATATTTTTTAATTGTTGTATAGATTTAATTTTAGCTTGTGATAATTTTTCGATTTCACATTCAATATTTATGGGAGTAATTTTTTTTTTTTTTATAAGTATAGTTTCTGTTTGTAATAATAATGCTCTCCCGAAAGCAAGACCCGGTGATGCTAAAATTCCTGAAATCATAATATTACCTTTATTTTTGAATATGAAATTATCATTTATTTGAATGTAAGATATGTTTTAGTATAAATAAATATATATTATGAGCAAATTATCTTTATGTATGATTACATATACATTTTTATATTAAGTAATAAGTGATATTTTATATATCATCGAGATAGTTATTTTAGTTCTGCAAGTATTTGAGTTAAAGATTCAACTGCTTCTTTTTCATCTGTTCCGTTTGCAGAAATAGTTAGGATGGTATTTTCTGTTAAATCTAGTGTTTGTAATTGGAATAAACTTTTTGCATTAGCAGAATTTCCATTGGACATTACAGTAATATCTGAAGTAAATTTTTGTGCTTTTTTTACAAATTTTGCAGCCGGTCGTATGTGTAAACCGTATTTAGAGGTGATTTTAATCTTATTTTGGATCATATTATTTTTTATATTCCTATATTTTGGTTATTAGTAAATTTTTTTCGATAATACTATACAATATAATGTATATACTATAAATAACGATCTTTGATGTAAGATTAATACAATTCATAATATTTTTTATTGGAGTATTATCATTTTTTATATTGAAGGGATTATCCTAAACATGAATTATGCATTATATAAATAAAATTTAAAATATTTTATATTTATTTTTTTATATATGATATATTGTTTTATATTTATTTTTTTAATTGAAAATTTTATATTAATAATATTATTTAGATTATTTTTATTATAATATTTAATGTTATTATGTTTTTTATATTTTTTTATATTGTGTGCATGTAAATGGCATATTATATAGAAGTATATTTTTATAAAAATGTATAAGTTTTTTTTCTTTGATGTTACAATTATGTATATTTGATATTATTATAATATATGAATTCTATAAAAAATAGGTTTTTAGATTTATATAAATTATTACGTTATCATGATTATTTATATCATGTATTAAATATTCCGATTATTTCTGATTCAGAATATGATTTTTTATTTAAAAAATTTTATTCTTTAAAAAAAAAATATGTGTATTTAGAAAATATCGTTAAAAACTATGATAGTAAATTTCCTAAAGTAAATTATTGTAAATTTAATAATCACTTTACACCTATGTTATCTTTAGAAAATACATTTGACATAAATGGTTATATTAAATTTCATAATAATATAGAAAATAATTTTAATCATGGAAATATAAAATTTTTTTGTGAATTAAAGTTTGATGGTGTAGCATTAAGTTTATTATATCGAAAAGGAATATTAATTCGTGCGTTAACTCGGGGAGATGGGTATTCTGGAGAAGATGTTACGAAAAATGCTTATGTTATTAATAATATTCCTATTAATTTAATAGGCGATAAAATACCTGAATTAATGGAAGTGAGAGGTGAAGTGTGTATGTTGAAGAAGGATTTTCAAAATTTAAACACTTTATCTAAAAGAAATAGTCAAAAAATATTTTTGAATACAAGAAATGCAGCAGCTGGATCATTAAGACAGAAAAATATTTTAATTACTAAAAAAAGAAATTTGTTTTTTTATTGTTATGGATGCAATATTATTTCAAATATTAAAATATACTCTACTCACTCTGATCAACTTAATATGTTACGTAATTTTGGATTTTCAATTAGTCAATATATTTTATTAACTTCGAATATTAATAAGATTTTAAATTTTTATTATTTAATTCAGAAAGTACGTAATTTTTTATCCTTACATATAGATGGTATTGTTGTAAAAGTCGATTCTCTTGCTGTACAAAATAAAATTGGTTATACTAATAAATTTCCAAAATGGGCAATAGCAATAAAATTTGTTTCACATTCAGCAAAAACAAAATTATTAAGTGTAGATTTTCAAATTGGACGAACTGGTATAATTACTCCAGTAGCAAACTTAACACCGATATTATTATCAGGAGCAATAATTCAGAAAGCATCCTTATATAATAAAAATACAATCGAAAAATTAAATTTATGTATTAACGATACAGTTGTTGTACATCGTATAGGGGATGTTATTCCTAAAATTAAATCTATTGTTATATATGATAGATTACATAATGCTAAAAATATTAATTTTCCTAAATATTGTCCATCTTGTCGTTCTTTATTGTATAATAATGAGAATAATACTATTATTCAATGCCTTGCGGGTGTAAATTGTATTGATCAGCGAAAAAAACAAATTGAACATTTTTTTTCTAAACATGGATTATATGCTAAAGGTTTTAGTATAGGTATCATTACACATTTAATGTTTCATCGATACATTAGGACGCCTTTAGATTGTTTGAAATTACAATTTGAAGAATTATTAAAATTAAAATATTTTGGTAAAAAATCTGCTTATAACGTTATTGATACATTAAAACAGTGTAAAAAAACAACATTAAGTAGATTTATTTATGCTTTAGGTATTTCAGAAATTGGTGTAGAAAATGCTAATTTAATTTCTAAATATTTTGGTTCTTTAGATAAAGTTATAAATTGTACACTTCATGAACTTCAACAAATTAAAAATATTGGTAATATTTGTTCTAATAATTTTTTTAATTTTATGCGTGATAAAAATAATATCAAATACATCATGCAGTTAATTAAACAAGGTAGAATAATTTTTATTAATAAAAATAAAGTTTTTATACCACATCAAGAGACGATTTTTTTAGATAAAACAATAGTTTTAACAGGTAAATTTACAATATGTTCACGAAAAAGTATTATTAATATAATATTAAATTTAGGTGGAAATATAATTAATCATATTACTAAAAAAACGAGTATTTTAATTGTAGGAAATAATCCAGGAAATAAAGTCGTTTATGCTTCAACTTTAAATATCAGGATGATTTTAGAAGATGAGCTTATTAATATTTTTAGTCGTTATAATATTAAAATCAAATAATTTGGGTCGTGCAGGATTCGAACCTGCGACCAATTGATTAAAAGTCAACTGCTCTACCAACTGAGCTAACGACCCAGGATGTATTTTATGGGTAATGACGGATTCGAACCGCCGACTTCCTCCGTGTAAAGGAGGCGCTCTACCAACTGAGCTAATCACCCAAATATCATAACTTATGAAATAATTATAACGTTCATATAGAAATAGTCAATAAATTATGATATAATTTTTATTTTCAATTTTTAATAATATCAACATAATTTTTACATAATAAAATTATTTTATTTTTTTGAAAAGACAATATAATATGAAAATTAAAACTAGATTTGCACCAAGTTCAACGGGTTGTTTACATATTGGTAGTGTACGTACAGCATTATATTCTTGGTTATTTGCACAGCGTTATCATGGGTCTTTTATATTACGTATTGAAGATACTGATATTAAACGGTCAAATAACGAATATATAAAAAATATTATAAATACATTAAAGTGGTTGGGGATTATGTGGGATGAGGGTCCTTATTTGCAGAGTGACAGGTTAACACTATATAAAGATAAAATTACTGAAATGTTAGACTTAGGTCATGCATATAAATGTTATTGTTCAATTGATAGATTAAAAAAATTACGATTACAACAAATATCATGCGGATTAAAACCAAGTTATGATCGTAAATGTCGGTATAATAAAATATCTAGTAACGATCAAGATTACGTTATACGGTTTAAGAATCCATTATCAGGGCAGGTAATTTTTGATGATAAAATTAGAGGAGAAATTATTTTTAATAATTCCGAGTTAGATGATTTGGTTATTCAACGTCGTAATGGAATTCCTACGTATAATTTTTGTGTTGTAATCGATGATTTAGATATGGAGATTACACATGTTATTAGAGGTGAAGATCATATTAATAATACTCCTAGACAGATTAATATTTTAAAATCTTTGAATGCTTATATTCCACATTATGCACATGTTTCTATGGTAATAAATCATGATAAAAGTAATTTTTCTAAAAGAAAAAACGCATGCAATGTCTTAGAGTATAAAAATCAAGGTTTTTTAAAAGAATCTATTTTAAATTCTGTATTACGATTAGGATGGTCGTATCATAATCAAGAAATTTTTACTATAGATGAGATGAAAAAAAAATTTTCTCTTCGTCATGTTAGTAAATCACCAAGTGAATTTAATTTTCAAAAATTATTATGGTTGAATCATTATTATTTAAATCATATACCAATTGACAATTTTTTAATTAATCAGTTAAAAAAAAATTTACAAAAAATAGATATTAAATATAGTAATGACATGAATTTTACTAAAATAATTGATTTAATGCGAAGTCGATGTAATACTATACAGGATTTGGCTATACAATCTAGATTTTTTTTTGAAGAAATTACTATTCTTAATATTGATGTAATTAAAAAATACCTTTTTAATAAACATAATATGATATTGCAATTTACATATGATAAATTATCTATTATCAAAGACTGGAATTCCAGTAATATTGTTGATATATTAAAAAGTATGTCAAAAAAGTTTTCTATTGTTTTAAAAAATATATTTATGTTATTACGTATATCAATTACCGGTTCTGAAACATCACCTAATATAAGTGTAATTATGGAAATTCTTGGTAAAATTAAAACGTTATGTAGAATTAAAAAAATATTAAAAATTTCTTAAAATATTATTTATTAATATGATAATATAAAATATAATTATTCATATATATATTTAAATTTTTTAAAAAGTATTTTTATATGTATTATATTTTTTATAATTATTGTTATAAAATATTAAAATTTATATCTTATATATAATATCACCTCTATGTATAGTATATAATTATTTTAGTCAATTGAAATATATTATTAAATTAGGTAATGATGATGAATGTTAATTATATCAATCATTCAAATCACGAAAAAACAGGATCTAATCCAAATTTTAGAAACAAAAATCGAAATAATTTTAATATGTTATTATTAATTTTATTTTTGTTTTTTTCTATTTTTTTTATATTTTCTTTTTTTTCAAATCGTACCCAGTATCAGTTAGTTTGTAATCATCTTACAAATGAAGATAGTGTATTAATTATTTCAAATCTTGTAAAAATGAAAATACCATATCGTTATATTCTTTCTGCAGGTGAAATATTGGTTCCAAAGAATCAGATGTATCCAGTACAGTTAATGTTATTATCAGAGGGTTTACCAAAGAAAAAAGGTGTTGGTTTTGAATTATTAGATCAAGAAAAATTTGGTATTAGTTCTTTCAATATACAATTAAATTATCAACGTGCTTTAGAAGGGGAGTTAGAACGATCTATCCAAAAAATTTATGCTATTAAAACAGCAACAGTACATCTTGCTTTTCCTAAGAAATCAACATTCTTAAGAAGTAATTTACTTCCATCTGCTTCTGTTATTATTAGTTTTAAGAAAGGAAAATATTTAAATTTTGAACAGTGTAAAGCAATTACTGATGTAATTTCCGCAAGTGTACCAGAATTATTACCTAATAATGTAGTTATAGTAGATGAATATGGTAATTATTTAAATAAAAATAATAAATTTATTTTTGATTCAGAATATTTTAAAAGAAATACAATAAAATATATAGAACAAGATTGTTACCAACGTATAATACATGTTTTACAACCGATACTTAAATTGAAAAATTTTAGTTTACAGGTGAAAATTACTAAACATTATAATATTAATAGTGATAAAAATAACTTTCATTTCGATCATTATAAAAAATTGATTTTTAAAAATTTGCATCATGTTTCATCATCTATCTTATTTAAAGAAAATACACATATTTCTTTAACAGGTGATAGTGTGCAATATAAAGCATCTATATTATTATTAATGCATTGTACCAAAAATACAAAAAATCAATTATTACCTTTAGATGTTTCGAGTATAGAATATATTAGAAATATTATTGTAAATGTATTACATTATTTAAATATTGAATGTACGTCTGTTAAAGTTGTGAATACACATTTTTTAAATAATGGAAATATTGTTACTCCTTATTATTATTTTTTTTATTACTTAACAAGTATCCCTCGCTATTTATTATCGATAATTATTATATTTTTAATTTTAGTAGTTTTTAGAGTTTTTTATGTATTTAGTTCAAAAAATGTTCATACTAGTCATAATAAAAGTTTAGATCACGCAGATATTAATTTGCCATTATTAAAAGATAAGCGTATTTTTAATAAAGTTGAAAATAGTACAAAAAAATTAAAAAATATTTTTCAAAATACTAAATTTATAAAAGATATTAAAAATATTGCAAAAAATAATCCTAAATTATTTGCAATAATTATTCAACATTGGATAAATAAAAAAAAATGATTTTAAATAGTTTAAATAAAAGTGCTATTTTATTAATGTTAATTGGTTCAGTAGAAACAATAAAAATATTTAAGTATTTAAAATTATATGAAATACAAAAAATTATTACTGCTGTTATAGATATTAATTTGGTATCTCAAGAAGAGATAAGTGATATTTTAAGTGAGTTTTTATTGAAATATAAAGATATGTCAAAATGTGTTTTTTTAGATCATACTTTATATATAAAAAATCTTAAAAATAAATTTTTGAATAAAAAAAAATCAGAAAATTTTTTAAAAACAATATTTGATAAAAAAAAATTTTTTCATAAAATACAAGAGTTACATAATATTCCTGAAAAAAAAATATTTAGTTTATTAAAAAATGAACATTCATATATCATAACATCAATATTATTTTTTTTGGATAAAAAATATTCGGCTAACGTGATTTCATATTTTAAACATGAGCAACAATCTAAACTGATACATTTAATTGCAAGTTTTACAGACTTAGATGAATCTAAAATGTCGGAGTTAAGTTGCGTAATTAGTATGATTTTATCTGAATATAAAAAAATCTCCTGTAGAAAAAAAAGTTTAGTTACAGCTGTTAATATTTTAAATTCTCTTAATTTTAAAAAAAGTCGTAAAATTATTTATGGGATTATGCAAGATAACCCAGATTTAGGTGATCAAATATTATGTTGCACTTTTTCTTTTGCAGACTTTGAATATTTTACTGATGATAGTATCATGCAATTAATTAAAGTTATTGATCAATATCAAATTACTATTGCATTATATCATGTTAAAAAAGAAATAAAATGTAAATTTTTTAAATATTGTAAAAATTTAGAAGAAAATTTGCTGATATTAGAATCAGATAATGAACGTTATATATCGCATGAAGTTGTTGAAAATGCGCAAAAATTAATTGTTTTGACTGCAAAACGGTTATTAAAAAACAGAAAGATTTCTATTTTATTGTGAGTAAATTTTATGAGCGATAAACAGATAATAAATAATTGGAAAAAATGGTGTCCAAAAAATATTCATAGAGATATTTCGATAGATCAAAACAAAGAAAATGAAAATAAAAACACTGTATTATATAAAATATATTATGATGAAGGATTTAAAGCAGGGATTAAAGAAGGTTATAAATTAAAATTAAAACGTACAGAGTTTGATATATATTGTGCTAAATTAAAAATTCAAAAAAAAATGAAAGATTGTTTAGAAATATTACATGAATCTTTTAAACATTTTGATGTTATCATAGTTGATTGCTTATTACAAATTGTATTAAAAATATCTTCTAAAATTATAAATAATTCTTTAAATATACAAAAATCAAAAATAATAAAAAAAATTCAATTAATGCTATCTACAACAATTTTATCAAAAAAAATTATATTTAAAATTAATATAAATGATAAATATATTTTTGAAGAATATTTTAAAAAAATATTATCTTCATATAACTATATAATACAATGTGATCCGCATATTAAGTCTGGTGAATGTATTATAGATTTAGAACGTGAGACATTAGATTCTACTTCATTTACAAAATGGAAAGAATTATGTCGTTTATTTTGTCATAGACAATCATTATGAATATTAGAGTAAGTAATTGGTGTAAACAACTTAATAAGTTTAGTAAACACATTGATTATATTCCAGATGTTATGAATTTTGGTCGTGTAGTGGGTTTGACTGGTGTTTTAATTGAGGTCATTGGATTGAAAGTACCTATTGATACTGTATGTATTATAGAATTTTTAAAAAATAATCAAATTATACATGTTGAAGGTATTGTTATTAATTTTTCTTTACAAAAAACATTTTTAACATTGTTTGAAAATATTTATACAATACCACCAGATGCTCGTGTTTTTCCAAAATTTAATCAACATTTTTATACTCAGAAATGGCCATTAGGGTTTCAATTATTGGGTCGAATTTTAGACGGTCAGGGTAAACCATTAGATAATCATTTTTTATCCAATATAAATATGATCAATACTTTACAATATGAAAGTATTAATCCGCTTGATCGAGAACCTATTAGCGAAATATTTGATGTCGGTGTTAGATCAATTAATGCTTTATTAACATTAGGAAAAGGACAAAAAATTGGATTATTATCACAATCTGGATATGGAAAGAGTTTGTTAATAGGCATGATGGCACGACACGCACAAGTTGATGTAATTATTATAGGGTTAATTGGAGAACGTAGTCGTGAAATACGATATTTTATCGAACATGTTTTAGGATTACAGGGATTATTACGTTCTGTAATAATAGCAGTACCAATAAATACATCCCCAATACTAAAAATACAAGGTGCTATGTATGCTATGCGAATTGCAGAATATTTTAGAGATCATAAACAAGATGTATTATTAATCATTGATTCTTTGACTCGATATGCTATGTCAGAACGAGAAATATCTGTTTCATTAGGTGAACTTCCGGTACATCAAGGTTATCCATCTTCTATTTTTACCAAATTATCACATTTTATTGAACGTGCTGGTAATTTTAAAAAAAATCATGGATCAATTACTGCATTTTATACAATTTTATTAGAACAAGAAGATAATGATTTAGTTGGTGAAATTGCAAAATCAGTTTTAGATGGTCATATTGTATTATCAAAATTATATGCAGATTTAGGGCATTATCCTGCTATTGATATCGAATTATCTATTAGTCGCCTTATGGTTAATCTTGTTAATCCATTGTATTATAAAAAAGCATGTTATCTTAAGCAATTAATGTCCACTTATCAACGAAGTCAAGATTTAATTAATGTTGGTGCTTATATCCATGGTAGTAATACCATTATCGATGAAGCAATTCAGAAATGGCCAAAAATACAATCATTTTTAAAACAAGATCTTACTGAATCAAGTTCATACATACAATCTATTTCTTTATTAAGTAATATTATTTAATTTTTTTATATTATATTTAATAAATATTATAAAATTATGCTAAAAAAACAAATTTTAATGTTAAAAAATATTTCACACACACGTTTAATGAAATCGCGTTTAGAATTAGATAAAATGCATGTACAATATAAAATTTGTATTTCTAAATTAAAAAAAATATTAGTTTCTTATAATATATATAAGAAAACAATGTATAACAATATGCGGTTAGGTATAGATATAATTCAATTAAGAATATATTATAAAAATTTATTATCATGTGAAAAGAAAATTTTATTTTTGAAATCAGAAATATTGAAGTATAAAAATAATATTGAAAATGCACAGATGTTTTTTCAAATAAATTATAAAAAATTAAAAATTTGGGATATATTATATAATCGGATATTATTTTTACAGCGGTATTATAAAAAAAAATTATCTCGTAAATATTATAATCAATATTATCAAATATTTTCTTTAAAAAAAATTATTAATCTTAGAATGTTATAATATTTATTATAATAATTTATTTTTAAAATGGTTTTTATAATATGATTAAAATTATTAAAAGATGTACATTATGTGATTCTATGGATCATAGCAATTATGTGGATTCGATTAATATATTGAAAATAATGCATCAAGAAGTTATTCAATTTATAGAAATTGGATTATTTAATATGACTAATCAAAGGTTTAAAATTAAAATTTTAAAACATGAAATAATATCAAGTATGTCTATTAAAAATCATTGTTTGTTTTTTTTAAATTCATTATCATTTTCTGATGTTAATTGTTTATTTTTTATATTACTATCTTTTCCATTTATTGATCAAGTAGTAGATTTATTATTTGGGATAACAGGAAATATATATAATAATTACAAAAACGATTTATTTACTGCATCAAAATTATATGTTATAGAAAAAATAATGTATATTTTTATTAATGCATATAATAGTTTGTATAAAGAATGGACAATATTATGTAAAAAATATTTTACGTATAGAACTACATTAGATTTTGAATTTTTAAAAACAGTAAAAATAACATCGTATTTACAAACTGTATTTTCTTGTGAATATAAAAATTTTACAAGTAGTTTTATTATTAATATTCCAGATTTAGCGTTTTTTACAATTCAAAAAAAATATCAACATTATTGTCATATAAAAGAAAAAAAAATTTTTTCTTTTAATACAAACATGGAGTTGTTAAAACATATATATCATTCAAAATTAAACTGCATAGTGCGGTTAGATAAATTTTTTGTTTCTTCAGATTATGTTTTAAATTTGAAATTGGGTAATATATTACATATTAATAAACCTAATTTTATTACAATATGTACGGAAAATAATATTCCTATTTTAAATGGAAAATGTTACTCTGATAATAAAAAATATATGATGTATGTAAAAACAAATTTTTTAAATACTAATTTAAATATTAAGAAGAATAAATTATGAATAAGGATATAAAAGATATAAAACATGATTTTAATCATGATATACATGAATTGGAAACGTCAAAAAATAAATTGTTAAATGTAGATAAAAAAAATAAAAAAATCAGTAATTTAAATATCTTAAATATTAAAAACAGTATATTATCCGAAGCTGTTTTAGATGTTATGATTCAATTAGGAGTAATGAAAATTAAAATACAAGATTTATTGCAGATTATTCCAGGTACAATATTATATTTGAATAAATTGAATTATGATATTTTGGATATTTTTATAAATGATGTTTTAATTGCGCAAGGTGAATTAGTGAAATTAAAAGATAGATATGGTATCCGTGTTATTAAAATTTTTAAATCACGTCATTAAATAATATGAAAGATATATTTAACCAATTTTATAAAAAAATTTTTTACAATAATAATACTTATTTTAAGGTGATAATCGTTGTATTGTTAATATTATGGATTATGAAAATTATTAGTGGAATACGATTTAATAATAATAATAATACTTGTATTAAAAGTATTAATCAAACAAAAATAGATGCAAAAAATAAAATTATTATTTTAGATATTCAGGATATAAGATTAATATTAGGATCAACACCGTATAATATTAGAACTTTACATACTATACCAATTGTTGATAATAAAACAATCCGTCCTGTTAAATATAATATTTCAAAACCGAAATCATTTTTATTTAAAAAAATAGCATATCGATTTTTATTATTTTTGATGTTGTCTTGTTATAGTCCTAATGTATATGCTACAGAATTTTCAGAATTAACTAAGCATATTTTTTCACATAATATATATCATTGGTCTTTTTCTACTCAAATTTTATTATTAACATTTATAGTAACATTAGTATCAGCAATGGTTTTAATGACAACTAGCTTTACTAGAATTATTATTGTTTTAAGTTTGTTACGTAATGCATTAGGTGTTCCTACATTACCTCCTAATCAATTACTTATGGTAATATCATTATTTTTAACATGTTTTGTTATGTATCCTACTTATCATAGGATATATAAAGAAGCATATCTACCGTTTTATACACATCATATTCAAATAGATGATGCATTTATAAAATTTTTTCAACCTATTTATGATTTTATGGTTCATCAGACGCGTCGTTCGGATTTAGTAGTATTTGCAAAGTTATCACATATTCCATTACTTAAACATGATTCTACAATACCAATACAAATATTGTTACCTGCATTTATAACTAGTGAATTAAAAACTGCATTTCAAATTGGATTTACTATTTTTTTACCATTTTTAATTATTGATTTATTTATTGCAACTATATTCATGTCATTAGGTATGACAATGATTTCTCCAAATACTATTTCATTGCCAATTAAATTAATATTATTTGTAATTGTAGATGGATGGCAATTAATTTTTTCTTCTTTAATAAATAGTTTTTATTAAACTATATTTTTTTAATTTTAGGAGATTTATGCAATCTGTATTTTTAGAAGCATTATTTTATGAATCATTTAAAGTATTATTTTTTATATCTTTGCCAGTACTTTCATCTGTTTTATTTATTGGTTTATTAATGAATATATTTCAAATTATTACATCTATTAATGAGCAAACATTATCTTTTATTCCAAAAATAATAACAGTATTTATAGTATTTACATTTTTTGGAACATGGATTTTAAATATAATTATACATTATATGGATTATGTATTTAGAAATATAACATCTTCTATATTTCATTCTTTATAAACATGGATACTCATAATATTATAGTATTAAATAATTTAATTTGTATTTTTATTAGAGTATTTTCAATAATATATATGGTTCCTGTAATTGATAATAGTGTTGTTAGTAATAAAGTAAAAGTTTTTTTGTCTTTCTTGTTAAGTATATTAGTTTGTTTAATAAGACCGTTTGTGAAAATTACATTATTTTCACCTCATGGTTTAATAATATTGATAGAACAAATTATCATTGGTGTATCCATTGGTCTTACTATTAAGTTAGTATTTTTATTTATTATTCTTTCTGGTGAAATTATTAGTTTACAAATAGGATTATACAATGTTATTCATGTTGATTATAATTTAAATTTCAAAAGTTCTGTTATTACAACAATATTTAATATTTTTTTATTATTATTATTTTTGTTTTATGATGGTCATTTATATGTAATAATTTTTATTTTTAAAAGTTTTGATTTATTTCCATTATATAATACAAACTTTGATATTAGTTTTATTTTAATATTTATAAAAATGTTATATGCGTCTTTTTTAAATGGTTTAATTTTTATATTACCAATAATTATTTTATTATTTTCAATCAAAATCATAATTAGTATGATGTTTCGTTTATCAACTCAAATTTTAACTGTTTTTATTGACGTATCATTATTATATTTTGTTACAATATGTTTTTTATTTTTTTCAAATTCAATATTTTTGTATGGTTTAAAATTTATGTTAAAAAAAATGATTAATTTATTATATATTTTAATTTATTAATAAATATACTATATATTTTATATTTTTTATGTAATACAAAAATTCATATAGTATATTTTGTAAGTATTTGTTAATAATAATTTTATTTTATTTTTGTTTCGTTATATATAACATGTTTTCTAAGGATTGGATCATATTTTTTTAATTGTATTTTTTTTTGATTAGATTTTTTATTTTTAGTAGTAGTATAAAAATGTTTTGTTCCCGAAGATGATAGTAACTTAATTTTTTCTCTTGCACTTTTGGCCATGGTGTTTCCTATTTTTAATACATGGATTTAAAATTTGTTCAATACCTTTTTTATCAATTATTCGTAGTCCTTTATTTGAAATACGAATTTTAATAAATTTTTTTTCTTTTGGTATCCATAATTTGTGATACTGTAAGTTAGGAAAAAATTTTTTCTTTGAGGCATTTAATGCATGCGATCGATTATTACCAAACATTGGTTTTTTTTTGGTAATAATACAAATTTTGGACATGATTAATCCTTATATGTAATATTTATATATTATGGTTGATAATTAATATTATTTTTTTTTAAATACTGTTTTATAGATTTGATAATTTCTTTTTTAGCAGAATTTACATTTTCGAAACCGATAATTTTGACCCATTTATTTTTCTCTAAATCTTTATAATGTTGAAAAAAGTGTATAATTTGTTGTTTTAAATTATCATGTAAATCTTTAATATCGTCAATATTTTGATATTCTAGAGAAATATTATTATGAGGTAAAGCAATAATTTTAGAATCTGATCCAGATTCATCAATCATTTTTAATACTCCAATTGGTTTACATTGAATAACACAGCTATATTGTAGTTTATATGGAATAGGAACTAATACGTCTAATGGATCTCCATCATCAGATAATGTTTTATTAATATAACCATAATTACATGGGTATAACATAGCAGTTGGTATAAAACGATCTACAAAAAGATTTTGTGTTTTTTTATCTATTTCGTATTTGATAGGATATGATTTATATGGTATTTCAATAATAACATATATGTCATGTGGAGTATTTACTCCTGAAAGTACATTTTTTAAATTCATATTTTTTATTTTTTATTGAATTAGATATGGTATTTTATAAAAATTTTTATAGAATATTTTTAGATTAATTATATTTTTAATATAAAGTATTATGCTATTTTTAATAAATATTTTTTATATTGATTAATATTTTGAATAGAATTTATTATGTTTATATGAAATATAAGTATTGATTTACATGATTTTATATTATTTATATTAATAAAAATATATTATAAAAGAATTATATTGGTAAATTCATATTCATTATTATATATAATAATAAAAAAAAGTACCTATTATAGATTGTTACTTATTTGATAATTTTAAAATGAAAAATGCATAACAATATTATTTTTTTTTAATAATATATGTATTGCATTTTTTATATTTTAGTTAAATATTTTGTGTATTTAAGACTTAAAATATTAAAAAATTGTTTATTTTATATATATTATAATAAAAATAATATAAATTTAGATAATTTGTATTTTTTTAAAAAATGTTATTTAAATGTAATGTATATTTTAGAATTAGTTTTTTTATAATTATAATTATATAAAAATATTATACATTTATATATTTTAAAGTTGATTAATAAGCCGGGTTCTGTACCAGACAGTCATTTATCTAGACTAATAATCACTTATTAGTTCAAGCGGTTTACCTGAATTGTAATACGAGCAGTATTTTAAAATTCTACTTAACCTTGCTCCGAGTGGAGTTTACATTGCCATATTTATTACTAAATATGCGGTGTGCTCTTAACACGCCTTTTCACCCTTACTATAAATATTATTTATAGCGGTATATTTTCTGTTGTACTATTCGTCAGAATAATTATTCTGCCCAGGTGTTATCTGGCACTCTTGCTCTTGGAGCCCGGACTTTCCTCTATCTAATATATATTATTAAACAGCGACTGTCTAATCAACTTATATATATTATAATTTATTGCTTATTTTTTGTCATGTATAAAATTTTGTATAGCATAGGTGTATATTTGATTTTTATTAGTTTTATGAATTAATGAAGTGAGTTGTATTGCTTGTTTTAATGTTAATTGTTTTATTAAAACAGATAATGTGTTGTGGACGTTTAAAGGTATAGTTTTTTTATGAAGTTTTATTCCGCTAATAACAATTACCATTTCTCCTTTTTTTCGTGTATGATCTTGTTGTAACCATAATAGTATATCTGAAGCTGGTCCATATTTGATAGTTTCCCATTTTTTTGTTATCTCTTTCACTAAAACAATTATTCTATTTCTCCCAAGATAATTTACAATATCTTTCATACTATGTAAAATTCGATGACATGATTCGTAAAATACAATTGTTTGTTGTATATTTTTTGTTTTTAGTAAAATTTTTTTTCTTAATAATGTTTTTCTTGGTAAAAATCCTTTGTAATAAAAATTATTACTTGGTAGACCTGAGGCGCTTAATGCTGCAATAAGGGCACATGGTCCTGGAATTGGTACGACTTGTATATTATTTTTATGACAGGATTGTACTAATATATATCCAGGGTCATGAATTGTTGGTGTTCCAGCATTAGAAACTAGAGCGATATTCATTGTTTTTAATAAAAAAATAATTTTATTTGTTTTATAAGATTCGTTATATTGATGTAAAGATGTCATTTTTGTTGTGATTTGAAATGTTTCTAATATGTATTTTGTATGTCTAGTGTCTTCTGCTGCTATTAATTGAACTTTTTGTAGTATATTTACTGCTCTATAAGTAATATCTTGAATATTTCCAATAGGGGTAGCAACAACATATAATATTCCAGTGTTTGTTTTTTTATTCATTTTTTACATTATTTATATAATAATATTAGTAATTTTTATTTATATTTTTATTAAAAATATTATATTACAATAAAAATTTTTTCTTTTACTTTATCTTTATATTTATATAAAATACAATATAAATTATTAGGAAATATCATAGTGAAAAGAGTGGTAATTACAGGTTTAGGTATTATATCCAGTATTGGGAATAGTAAAACACAAGTTTTATCTTCTTTAAAAAATAGTAAGTCAGGTATTATATTTTCCCCTAAAATGAAACAGTTTGGTATAAAAAGTCATGTTTGGGGAGCTATTAATGTAGATATTGCAAATATTGATCGTGTTATGTCAAAATTTATGAGTTGTGCAACAATTTATACATATTTTGCTATGGAGCAAGCCATACAAGATGCTTATTTAAACAATGATGTATATAAAAAAAATCATCGTGTTGGTATAATTGCAGGTACAGGATGTAGTTCTTTTGAAAATCCGGTGAATAATATATATAAAAATGATAAGCTTTATTTTCTTATTCAGAATATGCCATCAAATATTCCTGCATGCTTATCTACTTTTTATAATATTTATGGCATGAGCCATTCTATTAGTTCGGCTTGTGCAACATCTTCAAATTGTATTAATTATGCTGCTGAATTAATTCAATTTGGTAAACAAGATTTAGTTTTTGCTGGAGGGGCAGAAGGATTAAGTTGCAATTTAGCTTCAAAATTTGATATGATGAATGCATTATCTGTAAAATATAATTCTTATCCCGAACAAGCTTCACGTCCATATGATACAAATCGTGATGGTTTTGTAATTTCTGGTGGTGCTGGAATATTAGTTTTAGAAGAATTAGAACATGCACGATCTAGACGAGCACGTATTTATGCAGAAGTCATGGGCTTTGGTTCTGCATCAGATGGAGTTAGTATGATTCGGCCTTCTGGATTAGGTTTAGTACAAGCTATGAAAACAGCAATCCGTAATTCCGATAATATTATGATTAATTATATTAATACACATGGAACATCTACTCAAATTGGCGATTTAGTTGAGTTACGGGCAATTAAAAGAGTATTTAAAAATTTTATTCCATATATTTCTTCTACAAAATCTATTACCGGTCATGCTTTAGGCGCTTCTGGGGTACATGAAATTATTTATGTTATTTTAATGATGTATAATAATTTTATAGCACCTAGTGTTAATATTGATTTTTTGGTACCATATGCAAAAAATATGAATATTATTACTAAAATAAAAAAATCTAATATTATGGTGGCTATGTCAAATAGTTGTGGTTTTGGAGGTGTAAATACATCTATAATATTAAAAAAATATGATTAATGTTTTTTAAAATTTATATATTATAAAAATTATATCTTGAATTTTTTTTGTAAATGTATTATTTTAGAATATAGTACATTTAATTTTTAAAATTATTTTTATGATAGGGATGAAACATGAATCAATTACATGCATTACAAAAGTTTACTACGATTGTTGCAGATAGTGGAAATGTACATGAAATTATGCAATATAAACCAACTGATGCTACAACTAATCCATCATTAATTTTAAAAACTATTTTTATTCCTCAGTACAAACATTTAATATCAGATGCCATTAATTATGGAAAAAAAAATGGATCTTCCGAAAAAGATAAAATTTCACAAGCAAGTGATAAAATTTTAGTGAATATTGGTTCCGAAATTTTAAAGTATATACCAGGAAGAGTATCAAGCGAAATAGATGCTAGAATTTCTTTTAATACTAAGTTATGTATTTTTAAGGCTAAAAAAATTATAAATATGTATGAAGTTTTAGGTATACCTCGTTCGAAAATATTAATTAAATTAGCTGCAACTTGGGAGTGTATTCAAGCCGCAAAAGAATTGGAAAAAGATGATATTAAATGTAATTTAACATTACTTTTTTCATTTGCACAGGCTAAAGCATGTGCAGAAGCAGGTGTATTTTTAATTTCTCCTTTTGTAGGTAGGATTTATGATTGGTACTTTGATAATAATTTTATAAAAAAATATCATCCTAGTAATGATCCAGGTGTATTATCTGTAAAAAAAATATATCGATATTATAAAAAATATAATTATACTACTATTATTATGGGTGCAAGTTTTCGTAATGTTGATCAAATTTTAGAACTCGCTGGTTGTGATTATTTAACAATTTCACCTGTATTATTAGAAAAACTACAACGTAATTCCGATCCTGTAGTGAGAAAATTAGTTATTGGAGATACTGCTACACGATCTACATCTATTATAACTGAATCTAATTTTAGATGGGAACATAACCAAGATCAAATGGCTGTCGAAAAATTATCAGATGGAATACGTCAGTTTAGTTCTGATCAGGATAAATTAGAAAAAATATTACACTCAATGTTTTAAAACACTTTCATTTTTAATTTACTAAACAGGAATGAAACATGTGTTCTAGACAAGAATTAGCCAACGCAATTCGTGTTTTAAGTATTGATGCGATTCAAAAGGCGAATTCTGGACATCCCGGTGCGTCTATGGGTATGGCCGATATAGCAGAAGTATTATGGAGAAGTATTTTAAAATATAATCCAAATAATCCATATTGGGACAATCGTGATCGTGTTGTTTTGTCTAATGGTCATGCTTCCATGTTACTATATAGTGTTTTACATTTAACAGGATATGACATATCAATAGATGACTTGCAGGATTTTAGAAAATTACATTCTAAAACGCCGGGCCATCCAGAAGTTGGATGTACTCCAGGAGTTGAAGTTACTACTGGTCCTTTAGGGCAAGGATTAGGTGCTGGAGTAGGTATGGCTATTGCAGAAAAAATACTTGCATCATATTTTAATCGACCACAATACAATATTGTGGACCATAATACTTGGATATTTGCGGGTGATGGTTGTTTAATGGAAGGTGTTTCACATGAAGTATGTTCTTTAGCTGGAACTTGGAAATTAGGTAAATTAACTGTTTTATATGATAGTAATAAAATATCAATTGATGGAAATGTTCATAATTGGTTTACTGATGATACTGCTAAACGTTTTCAAGCATATAACTGGCATGTTATTAATAATGTGGATGGTCATAATGCTAATTCTATAATAAAAGCTATAAATACTGCTAAATCAGTGACAGATAAACCATCGATTATTATTTTTAATACTAAAATTGGTTTTGGTTCTCCTAATAAATCTGGTACAGCGGAAGTTCATGGTTCACCTTTAGGAATAAAAGAAGTCTTATTAACAAAAAAAAAATTAAATTGGAAACATCCTCCATTTTATATTCCAGATGAAATTTACGATCATTGGGATGTACGAAATATTGGAAATAAATTGGAAGAAGATTGGAATGATTTATTTGCAAAATATAAAATTGATTATCCAGATTTATCTAATGAATATACTCGTCGTATGTCTGGTTTATTGCCGTTAGATTGGCCGGATAAAATATTAAACATTATTAAAAATTTGAACAACCGTAATGCAATTGCTACACGTCAGTCTTCTCAAAATATTTTAGAATATATTGGTAAAATATTACCAGAGTTATTAGGTGGTTCTGCAGATTTAGCTCCTAGTAATTTGACTATGTGGTCTGGTTCAATTTCAATTAATCAAAAAAAGTCAGGCAATTATATTCACTACGGTGTACGTGAATTTGGTATGACTAGTATTGCTAATGGTATAGCACAACATGGTGGATTTATTCCTTATACAGCAACCTTTTTAGTATTTTTAGATTATGCTAAAAATGCAGTGCGTATGTCTGCATTAATGGGTGCAAGACATATTATGTTGTACACACATGATTCAATTGGTTTAGGAGAAGATGGACCTACACATCAACCAATAGAACAATTATCCAGTTTACGTTCTATACCGAACATGAGTGTTTGGCGACCTAGTGATACCGTAGAAACAATTTTTGCTTGGAAATATGCTATAGAACGTTATCATGGTCCTACTGCTCTGATATTGTCTCGTCAAAATTTAGATCAGTTATCACGTGATCAAATACAAGTAAATAATATTGCTCGTGGTGGATATATTTTAAGAGATTTTGGGGATATTATTGATGTTATTTTAATTGCAACTGGATCAGAAGTGCAATTAGCTGTTTTATCTGCAAATAAAATACATGATTTAGGATATGGTGTTCGAGTTGTTTCTATTCCATCTATTGATGTTTTTGATCACCAAGATGATGAATATAAGGAATTTGTATTACCACGATTAATAAAAAAACGTGTTGCAATTGAAGCTGGACAATCTAGTATTTGGTATAAATACGTTGGTTTGTATGGTATGATTGTAGGAATTGATAGGTTTGGTGAATCTGCTTCTGCAAATGATTTATTTGCAAAATTTGGTTTTACAGTCAATAATATAGTACACAACGTGAAGAAATTATTAGATAATAAATTTTTTTCATACAAGATATATAAATAATTTAATGTTTAATTTGATAAAGAGGTTATTCAGTGTAATCGTATGTATTGTCCAATTGTTTTTTTAGCAAAAGAATTAGTATCTATACCTTCAATTAGCCCATCAGATTTTGAGTGTCAGAATATTATTGCTATGAGGTTGTTAGCTTTAGGTTTTAATGTTATGTTGTTCAAAAATAAACATACAAGTAATTTATGGGCTTATCGGGGTATAGGATTAATTTTCTCTTTTGCTGGACATACAGATGTTGTTCCTGCAGGAACGTTAATGAATTGGAAAACTCCTCCATTTAGACCCGTGATAAAAGATGGGATATTATTTGGCAGGGGTACATCAGATATGAAAGGTGCATTAGCAGCTATGATTATAGCTGCTGAACGATTTATATTATCTAAAAATAATTACTTAGGTCAGTTATCTTTTTTAATTACTTCTGATGAAGAATCCTCTGCAAAAGATGGTACCATTCGTTTAGTAGAATATTTAAAATCTATTGGTAATTATATTAAATATTGTATTATTGGTGAACCTACAAGTAGCCATATTATTGGAGATACAATTAAAATAGGTCGTAGAGGATCTTTGCATGCTAATATATGTATTTATGGTATACAGGGTCATATAGCATATCCCAAATTTGCTGTTAATCCGATTCATAATGCTGCACCTTTTATCAATTCTTTCATTAATAAAAAATGGACTACTGGTAATAAATATTTTATACCGACAAGTATGCAAATTTCTGATGTATATTCTGGAAATAATAGTGAAAATATTATTCCTGGACAGTTTCATATCCGTTGTAATTTTAGATTTGGAACTGATATTTCCAATAAAAAAATTCAATTTGAATTAAATAATTTATTAAAACAGTTTAATTTTAAGTATACTGTAAAATGGAGATTGTCTGGTGTACCGTATTTAACTCATGCAAATACTTTAGTGGATATTGTTAAAAAATCAATTTACAATATTCATATTGTTTCCATTTCTTTATCAACAGATGGTGGTATTTCTGATGGCCGTTTTTTAAAGTTAATTAGTTCGCAATTAATTGAAATCGGTTTAAAAAATAATACTATACATCAAGTAAACGAACATGTTAAAATACAGGATTTGCAAATTTTAAGTTTAATATATTTAGATATTATAAAAAAAATACTTATTTAAAATAGTATATATTATTTATTCAGAGTATCATTATGATACTCTGTATTTTCACGATATTATTAATAATATTACTTTATATTGATTATTTTTTAAATATTACGGTATAATATCTGCTTGTTTTAGTGCTTTTTGTAATATTATTTGTGTATTTTTTGATAATGGTGTTAATGGTAATCTTAATGTGTTATGTTGAATCATTTTTAGTTTCCAAGCAGCCCATTTTATTGGTATTGGATTTGGATCTAAAAATAATGCTTGATGTATTGGCATTAATTTTTGATTAATTATTCTGGCACTAATAAAATCGTTTTTTAGTGCTAAGAAACACATTTTAGACATTTCTTGTGCTGCAATATTTGCAGTAACTGATATCACTCCATCACCTCCAAGTTGCATAAAGTCTAAAGCAGTAATATCATCACCACTAATAATTAAGAAATTTTTTTTAACGTGATTTTTAATTTTATGGATTCTTGTTAAATCTCCAGTAGCTTCTTTTATACCAATGATATTATTGAATTTCGATAATTTAACTACAGTATCAGGTAGCATATCACAACCAGTTCTACTGGGTACATTATATAAAATTTGAGGAATATCTGTATTTTCTGAAATTGCTTTAAAATGTTGATATAATCCATTTTGAGTTGGTTTATTATAGTATGGTACTACACTTAAGCAACCACAAATACCTGAATTTTCTAGTTTTTTTGTTAATGTAATAGCTTCATATGTTGAATTAGCTCCAGTACCAGCAATGATCGGTATTTTACCATCTGCAAATTCTACAGTTGATAATATAGTATAATGATGTTCTTTTTGATTTAATGTGGCAGATTCACCAGTTGTTCCAACTGAAACAATAGCTGTGGTATGGTTATGAATATGATATTGTACAAGTTTTTTAAGACTATTACAACAAATTTTTCCTTTTTCGGTCATGGGTGTAATTATTGCAACAATACTACCTTTAAACATATTTTTTTCTCCGATAAAATTGATTATATTTTTGTATCGTATTATATTAATCAATTTTTTTGGATGATATATTACTGAAAAATGAGAGATTTATGGATATGATTTTTAATAATGTACTAAATTTATATTTTGTAAATTTTTTTTATTTATTTAATTATATAATTGATAAAAATACTTAATTAAAATTGCGATAATATTCATATGTCTTTTTTTGAAAATATATTGTATAACGTATATACTTATTAATAATAAGTATTATTTTCATATGTTTTATTGATATTAGATAATATAAAATACTATACTTATTTTAATAATATGATCAATATAAATTATTAAATATTAAAATTACTGTTTTATTAATATGAATATATTTATACTACTAAAATATTAGTAGTATAATGGTGTAATTATTGACGATACAAATAAAGTATTTTAATATATATTTTCTATTTTTCCACATTGTGCTTGAAATCTTAATATATGATCCATAATAACGATAGCTGTCATTGCTTCTGCTATTGGTACTGCTCGAATACCTACACATGGATCGTGTCTACCTTTCACTTGAATATATGTATTTTTATTATCTTGTGTTATTGTTTGAATTGGAATATTAATACTTGACGTTGGTTTTAATGCAATTTTTGCAAGGATTGGTTGTCCATTACTTATACCACCTAATATACCTCCAGCATGATTACTTAAAAATCCTTTTTGTGTTATTGCATCACGATTTTCACTACCTAATTGACTTATTACGGAAAATCCATCACCTATTTCAATTCCTTTAACTGCATTAATACTCATTAATGCATGAGCTAAATCGGCATCTAATCGGTCAAATACTGGTTCGCCTAATCCTATTGGTACATTTTCAGATATTATTGTTATTTCTGCTCCTATAGAGTTTCCATTTTTTTTTAATTGCTTAATTTTTTTTTTTAATAAATTAATTTTATCAATATCACCACAAAAAAAAGGGTTGTTGTTAACTTCTTCCCAAGAATTTAATTGACACTTTATCTTTCCTAATTGCGATAAATATCCTCTAATATTGATATTATATATATTTTTTAAATATTGTTTAGCAAATGCTCCTGCTGCTACTCGCATTGCTGTTTCTCGAGCTGAAGATCGTCCACCTCCTCTATGATCACGTATTCCATATTTTTTATAGTATGTATAATCAGCATGTCCTGGCCTAAATATGTGTTGTATAGTATCATAATCTTGTGAACGTTGATCAAGATTATTAATTGTTAATCCAATGCTTGTTCCTGTTGTTATATCATTAAATATTCCAGATAGGATATTAACTTTATCGGTTTCACGGCGTTGTGTAGTATATTGTGAAGATCCTGGTTTTCTACGATTTAATTCATTTTGTATATATGTTTTTGATATTTTTATTCCTGGAGGCATTCCATCGATAATACATCCCAGAGCAACACCATGGGATTCACCAAAAGTATGTACTTTGAAGATTTTACCAATTGTATTACCTGGCATATTTTATCTCCGTTTGATTTTTTAAAAAAAATGATTTTTTATATTATATGTTTTAAATGTATATATTTTTAATTCGTTGTTTGATGTGATATAGAATATATTTAATTATTCTCATTATATGAATAAAATATTTTTTAAAATCATTTGTTATATAAAACGAATAAATATTTTATTTCGATAATTATAAAAAAATTTATCACTAATAATATTAATTAAAACATTTTTAAGATAGAAATATTTTTGGAAATCTGACAATGAAAAGAATTCAATTTTCGAATTTTAAAGATTCATCCTATTTTTTTGAAGAAATGAAAAATGTTAAAAAAATGAAACAAGATACTGTATTTCATAAAAAATTATATAAAACAAATAATCAATATTCTGAAAAACGTGATTTATGTAACCAAGATGCACATATTCAATTTTTTAATTCTTATGTTCCAAAAAAAATAATTTATAAAAATCCTGTTGCATATGTTCGTGAAAAAATTTTAATTACTGAGTTAAATAAATTAAAAAATAAAGTTTATATTCCGGAAATTTATATCGATTGCCATGGTTTAAATCAATATCAGGCAAAACAGGAATTAGGTAAGTTAATTTTTACATGTTTTAAAGAAAAAATATTTTGTTTTGCAGTAATACATGGTCATGGTAAAAATATTTTAAAAAATTATATTCCTATTTGGTTGTCAAAACATCCAGATGTACTTGCTTTTTATCAATTACCTAAAACATTTGGAAAAAATACTACATTATTTGTTTTAATGGATTATAAAAAATGATAATTATCGATAGTATCATTTTCATAATCAATATATACTAGTTTTTTTATAATAAACAACTACACTTATGATAATATTGTATACTGCATGTTATTAAATACAAACATTCAAGTATAAAAAATTATTTTTAATTTATTTCATATATTAAGAAAAAGTTAAAAATATTCAGTATTTTCGGTAATGTTAGCAAGGTAAATTCATGTTTAATAAAAATAGATTACGTATTGCTATACAAAAGTCTGGTCGTTTAAGTAAAGAGTCTATCAAATTATTAACACAATGTGGCATAAAAATTAATTTCAAACAACAGCAATTAATTTCTTTTGCTGAAAATATGCCTATTGATGTTGTTCGAGTACGAGATGATGATATTCCTGGTTTAGTTATGGATCAGGTCGTGGATTTAGGTATTATTGGTGAAAATGTTATAGAAGAAGAATCATTATGTCGAAATATTAAACCATATGAGTTATTATATAAGATTATACAACGTTTAGATTTTGGTTCTTGTCGATTATCTTTAGCAATACCAATTAATCAAGAATATGTAGATATTCAATCACTTAATAATGCTCGTATTGCCACTTCTTATCCCTGTTTACTAAAAAAGTATCTTGAAAATAAAGATGTAAATTTTAATTTTTTTATGTTAAATGGTTCTGTAGAAGTTGCTCCAAGTGCTGGTTTAGCTGATGCAATTTGTGATTTAGTATCAACCGGAGCAACATTAGAAGCAAATGGTTTAAAGGAAGTAGAGGTGATTTATTCTTCTACAGCATGTCTAGTGTCTCGTTTAGGACACATATCTGATTTGAAAAAAACATTGATTAATAAATTGATTACTCGTATTCAAGGTGTTATTAAAGCTAGAGAATCTAAATATATTATGTTACATGCTCCATATTCTAAACTACAATCTGTAATATCTTTATTACATGGTGCAGAGCATCCAACAGTATCTAAATTAGCAGGTGAGACAGATAAAGTAGCTATACATATGGTAAGTAGTGAAACGGTATTTTGGGAAACTATGGAGAAATTAAAAATTTTAGGTGCTAGTTCAATTTTAGTTTTACCAATTGAAAAAATGATGGAATAAAAAATATGCTTGTATTTAATGAAATATTTCATTGGAATAAACTAGATCAAAAAGAAAGAGACAGTATATTATTAAGGCCAAATATTATTGCATCTAGTGATTTAAAAAAAAAAATCAGATTGATTTTAAATGATATTAGAAATTTTGGAGATTTTGCGTTACGTAAATATACTAAAAAATTTGATAAAATAGATTTAAAAAAATTTTTTATAGAAAAAGAACGAATGAATAATTCAGAATATTTTATAGATAAAACTTTAAAAAATGCTATTTTAAATGCAAAGAAAAATATTGAATTATTTCATGATCAACAAAAAATGAAATGTATTGATTTATATACTCAAATTGGTGTTCGATGTCAGCAGATTTTTACTCCAATAGAATCAGTTGGATTATATGTCCCTGGAGGATCTGCTCCTTTATTATCTACTGCATTAATGTTATCAATACCTGCTTCTATCGCAGGATGTAAAAATATTATTTTATGTTCACCTCCTCCTATTACAAATGAAATTTTATATATCGCTAAGATTTGTAATGTTAATCATGTTTTTGAAGTAGGAGGAGCACAAGCTATTGCAGCTCTTGGATTTGGTACTGAGACTATTCCAAAAGTTAATAAAATATTTGGACCAGGTAATTTGTATGTGACTGAGGCGAAAATACAATTAAATCAATTATTGCCGGGTTTAGCAATTGATATGATTGCTGGTCCTTCAGAGTTATTAATTATTGCAGATGAAACTGCAGATCCTGCGTTTGTTGCATCGGATATATTATCTCAATCGGAGCATGGTATTGATTCACAAGTTATTGTTTTATCTGATAGTCTTGGTTTACTAAAAAATATTTTGTTACACATAGATAAGCAGTTACCGTATTTATCAAGAAAAGATATTATTTTTAAGTCATTGAAAAATAATAAATTTATTTTAACAAAAAATATATTAGAATGCATTCAGATATCGAATATATATGCTCCAGAGCACTTAATTATTCAAACAAAATCTGCTAAAAATTTAGTACATAATATTACGAATGCCGGTTCTATATTTTTAGGTAAATGGTCTCCTGAATCTATAGGGGATTATGCTTCAGGAACTAACCATGTTTTACCAACTAACGGTAATGCTATTTCTACATCAGGATTAGGTGTAATAGATTTTCAGAAGAAAATTACTGTTCAAGAATTAACACCATTTGGATTAAAAAATATTTCTAAGGTAGTTGAAATATTAGCACTTTCGGAAAAGATGGATGCTCACGCAAATGCTGTGATAATACGATGTAATGCTATTAAGGATAAATATGGAAAATAATATTCAGAAATTGTCTAGAAAAGATATTATTTTTTTGAAAGCATATCAATCAGCACGATCTATTGGAGGTATAGGACATACTTTATTAAATGCAAATGAACTACCAATGTCAAGCTTATATAACCTTACAAATATAACTTTAAATCGTTATCCGGAATGTCAGCCTAAAAAATTAATTTTTCATTATTCTGCTTATGTCAATCTTGCATTAGAAAATATTTTAGTTAGTCGTGGTTCTGATGAAGCAATTGAATTACTTATGCGTGTTTTTTGTTTGCCGAATAAAGATTCAATTATAACATTTTCACCGACTTATACAATGTATGCTAAAATTGCAGAAATATATGGTATTAAAAATATTATTATTCCAATGATTAATAATATGATTTTAGATATACCTAAAATAATAAAATTACTCCATGGAGTAAAATTAATATATATTTGTCGTCCAAATAATCCTACAGGACATATTTTTAATATTGATAGCATAATTCAAATATTAAAGATTACTATTGGTAAAGCAATAGTTATTATTGATGAAGCATATATTGAATTTTGTATGTCTGAAAATACTATTTTTTTATTAAAAAGTTTTTCACATTTAGTAATTTTAAGAACGTTATCTAAAGCTTTTGGTTTAGCTGGTCTTCGGTGTGGGTTTACTTTAGCTCATAAGGATATAATTAAATTATTAAGAAAAGTTATTACACCATATCCTCTTCCAATTCCATCAATTAATATTGCAATACAGGCATTATTACCTTCTGCAATTGTTAGTATGCAAAATAAAGTTTTAGAAATACAAAAAAATAAAAAATTTTTATTAAAAAATTTAAAAAAAAACGATTTAGTAAAATATATTTTCCATAGTGAGACTAATTATATTTTAGTAAAATTTTATAATGCTAAAAATATATTTGATATATTATGGAATCAGGGTATTATTTTAAGACAGCAAAATCACGAATCGAATTTAAGAGACTGTATTCGAATATCAGTTGGGACTAAAACAGAGTGTTTGTGTTTAATTAGTGCGTTGAAAAGTATATCATTAAATTAATATTATTGTTTTGAAGGAAGGTTATAGTGCAAGAAAAAATATTGTTTATTGATCGTGATGGAACGTTAATTCACGAACCTACTGATAATTTTCAAGTTGATCATATACATAAGCTAATATTTGAACCTTGTGTAATTATAGTGTTAAAGAAGTTAATTGCATTAAATTTTAAATTAGTTATGATTACTAATCAAGATGGATTATATACTACTAGTTTGCCATATGATGAATTTATTATACCTCATAAGTTTATGGTTGATATATTTGCATCACAAGGAATATCTTTTGATTATATATTAATATGTCCACATTTCGAACATGATGCATGTAATTGTCGGAAACCTAATCTTGAATTAGTTGAACCTTGGTTAATTAGAAAATCTTTGAATAAAAAAAATTGTTATGTTATTGGAGATAGAAAAACAGATGTTGAATTAGCAAATAAAATGGGTATTCAAGGTATTTTATATAATAAAAATAGTTTAGATTGGAATTGTATTTATAATATTATTACTAATAATAGTCGATATTATCATAGTATACGAAATACAACGGAGACTAAAATAAGAATTGAATTATGGTTAGATAAATCTGGTACTAGTAATATCCATACTGGTATTAATTTTTTTGATCATATGTTAGAACAAATTGCAATTCACAGTAATATTTTGATGAATATTGATGTTCAAGGCGATATTGAAGTTGATGATCATCATATTATAGAAGATACTGGTATTGTTTTAGGACAGACATTTTTAAAATGTTTAGGCGACAAAATAGGAATTAGTAGATTTGGTTTTTATGTACCTATGGATGAAAGTACAGGATATTGTTTATTAGATATTTCTGGACGTCCATATTTAAAATTTATAGGAACATTTAATCGTCAATTTGTCGGTGATTTTAGTACAGATATGGTTGAACATTTTTTTAGATCTTTATCTTATTCCATGAAAAGTACGATTCATTTAGTTAGTTCAGGTACAAATGATCATCATAAAATTGAAAGTTTGTTTAAAGCATTTGCTAGGTCTTTAAAACAAGCAGTAAGTATTTCAGGTACTACATTACCTACTTCAAAAGGAATCTTGTAAAATGAATATAGTAATTTTAGATACAAATTGTGCTAATTTGTTATCTTTGAAATTATCTATTAAAAAATTAGGTTATCAACCTATTATTACTACTAATAGTGATATTATTAAAAATGCTGATAAATTATTTATACCTGGAGTAGGTAGTGCATCAGAAATTATGAAGCAGTTATTTATGAGTAATTTAATTCAAGTAATCAAAAGTATTTCATGCCCAACATTAGGAATATGCTTAGGTATGCAAGTATTTTCATCTTTTAGTTCGGAATCTAATGGAGTTAAAATGCTTGATATTATTAATACACCTGTTACTTTATTAAATACGCAAACATTACCATTACCTCATACAGGATGGAATCAAATTTTTTTTAATCAACATCATCCATTATTACATAATATTAAAACAGGTTCATGGTTTTATTTTATTCATAGTTATGCTTTTCCTGTAAATAAGTATACTATTGCTTATACTGAGTATAATATGCAATTTAGTTCAGTTATTCAAAAAAATAATTTTTTTGGCGTGCAATTTCATCCGGAAAAATCTGGTTCATTAGGTTCGAAATTATTATTCAACTTTTTAGAGATGTAATATATGATTATTCCAGCAATAGATATCTTAAATGGTAAAATAGTGCGATTATATCAAGGAAATTATAATTTAGTACAATATTATGATCATAATATATATAATTTGATAGAACAATATTTGTTACATGGAGCTAGTATTATTCACATAGTTGATTTAGAATCTGCTCGTGCAGATAATCATGATAGAAATAAAATTTTTAATAAAATTGTTAATACGTTTGGTAATTACATACAATTTGCTGGGGGTATTCGTTCTGAAAAAGATATAGAATATTTACTATTACATGGAGTAAAGCGTATTGTATTGGGGACTGCAATAATTAATCAAGTTGATCAAGTTAAGAATTGGATTAAATATTATGGTAGTGAATATATCGTTGCTGCTTTAGATGTCAATATTAAAAATAATATTAATAGTATTTGTATTCATGGGTGGAAGAAAGATACTAAATTATGTTTAGAAGATGTTTTAGAGAATTTGTCTACTATGGGAATTAAGTATGTATTATGTACAGATATATCAAAAGATGGTACTTTATTAGGTCCAAATATTACATTGTATAATAGTCTTATACAACAATTTCCTAAAATTTTTTTTCAATCTTCTGGTGGTGTTTGTTCATTAAATGACATTATAAAATTAAAAGAAATAGGAGTAAATGACATAATTTTAGGAAAAAGTTTATTAGAAAATAAATTTACTCTTTTGGAGGCAATACAATGTTGGCAAAAAGGATTATCCCCTGCCTTGATGTAAAAGAAGGTTATGTTGTGAAAGGAATACAGTTTCGTGATCATATTATTATTGGTAATATTGTTGATCTTGCAAAAAAATATGCGCAAGATGGTGCGGATGAGTTAGTTTTTTATGATATTCAAGCATCAACAGATCGTGGTTTGGTGAATAAAAAGTGGATATCTGAAATTGCAGAAGTAATTGATATTCCATTTTGTGTTGCTGGAGGAATTCGGAATATTCAAGATGTAAAGGATATTTTATGTGCTGGAGCTGATAAAATTTCAATTAATACTCCTGCAATCAATGATCCTAGTTTAATTTCACGTATTGCCGATCAATTTGGATCACAATGTGTTGTAGTAGGTATAGATTCTTGGTTTGACCAAAGTACGAAAAGATATTTAGTATATCAATATACTGGTCGTTCAGAATATACTAAAAAAACGTGTTGGGATACTCTAACATGGGTTAAAGAAGTTCAAAAAAAAGGAGCTGGAGAAATTGTATTAAATATGATGAATCAAGATGGTATGTGTTATGGATATGATTTACATCAACTAAAAATTGTTAAAAAAGTATGTCATGTTCCATTAATTGCATCTGGTGGAGCTGGTATTATGGAGGATTTTTTACATGTATTTCAAGATACTAATGTTGATGGAGCATTAGCGGCATCTGTATTTCATAAAAATATTTTTAGTATTCAACAATTAAAAAATTTTTTAATACAACAAGGGATAAACATTCGATTATGTTAAATCATAAACAATTGTTTAGTATCAATTGGAAAAAAGTTAATGGATTAATTCCGTGTATCATACAAAATATTTTTTCTTCTGAAATATTAATGCATGGTTATATGAATCAAGATGCGTTAAATATTACACAAAGAAATAAAATAGTAACGTTTTATTCTAGAACTAAAAAAAGATTATGGACAAAAGGTGAAATATCTGGAAATTTTTTAAAAGTAATAGATATAACTCTTGATTGCGATCAAGATAGTATATTGATTTTAGTGAATCCAATAGGAAAAACATGTCATCTAAAAAATTCTAGTTGTTTTAATGGTAAAAATACAAGTTATACGGATTTTTTTTATTTAGAGAAAATTATTAAAAAAAAAAAGTTTTTTAATATAAGTGAATCATATACTACACAATTACATCATCAGGGTATTAATAGAATTGCTCAAAAGGTAGGAGAAGAAGCAGTTGAAACAGTTATTGCAGCTATTAATAACAATAGAGAAGATTTAATTAATGAATCTTCTGACTTAATATATCATTTATTGGTATTACTACATAATCGGAATTTACATTTTATCAATATTATACATAATTTAAATCTTCGTAAAAAAGCATCATGAAAATAAATATATTTTAATTAATATAATTTTTATTTTTGTATATTATATTTCATAAAATGGTTTAATTGTATGGTTATTTGGAGTTGTAAAATATGAATAAAAATGATGTTGGAGTAGTTGGAATGGCTGTTATGGGCCGTAATTTAGCCTTGAATATTGCAAGTCATGATTATAACGTTTCTATTTTTAATCGTACTGCAAAAAAAACAAAAGATGTCATATCTAATCATCCCAATAATGTCTTTCCTTATTTTTTTATTGCAGAATTTATAAATTCTTTAAAAAGACCAAGATGTATTATATTAATGGTGCAAGCAGGTAATTCTACAGATAGTGTGATTAATTCTCTTGTTCCTCATTTAGATTCTGGTGATGTTATTATTGATGGTGGAAATTCATTTTATAAAGATACAATTAAACGATATCATGAGTTATTAAAAAACAATATTCATTTTATTGGAGCAGGAATATCAGGTGGAGAATATGGTGCATTAACTGGTCCTGCAATTATGCCTGGTGGATCAATACAAGCATATAAAATTATTGAGCCTATTTTTCATTCTATAGCATCAAAATTTAAAGATGAATCGTGTGTTTCATATATTGGTCCTGATGGTTCTGGTCATTATGTAAAAATGGTACATAATGGTATTGAATATGCTGATATGCAGTTAATTTCAGAAACTTATTCTATATTAAAATATATTTTACATTTAAGTAATGCAGAAATTTCTGAAGTTTTCAATCACTGGAATCAAGGTGAATTAAGTAGTTATTTACTTGATATTACTAAAAATATTTTATTAAAAAAAGATGGTAATAACGATTTAATAGATTGTATTTTAGATGCTGCTGTTAGTAAAGGGACGGGAAAATGGACATGTCAAGATGCTTTGAATTTAGAAGAATCATTAACCGTTATTACTAACTCTGTTTTTGCAAGATATCTATCATCATTAAAATCACAGCGCGTGTTAGCTTCAAAAATATTACTAGGTCCAAAAGTTATGCCTATTGTCCATAATAAAAGTGATTTTATAGAAAAATTAAGACAATCTTTATATTTAGGAAAAATTATATCATATGCTCAAGGATTTTCACAATTAGGAAGTGCTTCTAAAAAGTATTACTGGAATTTAAAATGTGGTTCGATTGCAAAAATTTTTCGTTCAGGTTGCATTATTCAATCATCTTGTTTAAATAAAATTGTTGAAATATATCAATATGATGATATAATTATTAATTTATTATTATCACCTTATTTTCAGAATATTTCTAATCAATATCATAATTCGTTACGTGAAACTGTATCTTATGTAATTCAGCAAGGTATTTCGATTCCAGCTTTTTCTTCTGCAATTACTTATTATGATGGTTATCGATCAAAAAATTCTACGGCGAATTTAATACAAGCCCAAAGGGATTATTTTGGAGCGCATACTTATAAACGATGTGATAAGTCAGGTTTTTATCATACAAATTGGTAAGTTAATTTTTTAGAATACATTACGGTATATATATAATTCTTAAATAGATTAATAATTTTTTATCACATATATTAATCTATTTAAAAAAATATTTTTTTATATACTTTATGTAATAACAATTATTATAATGATTTTAATAAAATTATGATTTTAAAAAAAAAATTTTAGTTACTTGTGCATTACCGTATGCAAATGGTCCTATACATATTGGACATTTATTAGAACATATTCAAGCTGATATATTGGTTCGTTATCAACGTATGCTTGGTCATGAAGTTTGGTTTATTTGTGCAGATGATTCACATGGTACTCCAATTATACTAAAATCTCGTGAATTATATATTCATCCTAAGAAATTAATATCTAAAATGTTTCAAAATCATATATGTGATTTAAAATGTTTTAATATTTCTTATGATAATTATTCTTCTACACATCATAGTATAAATTTATATTTTTTAAAAAAATTATATTATACGTTAAAATTAAATAATTTAATTACATTAAAGAAAGTGATTCAATTGTATGATGTAAAAGAAAATATTTTTTTACCAGATCGTTTTGTTCAAGGTATTTGTCCAAATTGTTATGCTAAAGATCAATATGGTGATCATTGCGAATTATGTAATTCAGTATATAAAACTATTGAATTGATTAATCCAGTATCAAAGATTTCTAATACTGAACCAGTTTTACGTAATTCTATGCATATATTTTTTGATATAGCTGTTTTACAAAATACATTATATGAATGGATGCAAACTGGTGTATTACATAAGCATATTGTAAATAAAATGAAAGAATGGTTTTATAAAAGTTTAAAATCATGGAATATATCTAGAGATAAACCCTATTTCGGTTTTAGAATACCTGATTTTAAAAATAAATATTTTTATGTTTGGATGGATGCTCCTATTGCTTATATTAGTACATTTAAAAATTTATGTTATAATAATCCATTAATTAATTTTCATGAATTTTGGAATATTAATTCTAGTACAGAATTATATCACTTTATTGGGAAAGATATTGTATATTTTCATATCTTATTTTGGCCTGCAATGTTAGAAAGTATGAAATTTAGAAAACCAACGAAAATTTTTGTACATGGACATGTAAAAATTAAGGGTATGAAGATTTCTAAATCAAAAGGTTATGTAATTACTGTAAAAAAATGGTTAAAATATTTTGATTCTGATAGTTTAAGATATTATTATGCTTCAAAATTATCTTCTAAAATAGAAGATATTGATTTTAATGTACAGGATTTTATATATAAAATTAATAGTGATCTTGTAAATAAAATTGTTAATTTAGCATCTCGTAGTTCAAGTTTTTTAAATAAATACTTTGATAATATGTTATCAAAAAAATTAGATAATATAAAATTATATACACAATTTGTTTCTGTATCACATAAAATAAAATATTTTTTTCAAGATTTAGATTTTAATTTGGTTATTAAAGAAGTTATAAAATTATCTGAAATAGCAAATCAATATTTTAATCATAACAAACCATGGAAAATTTTAGATCCAAAAAATAGTATAAAATTACAAGAAATTTGTTCTACAGCAATTAATTTATTTCGTATTATAATGATTTATCTTAAACCAATTGTACCAAATTTAGTGAATAAATCTGAAAAATTTTTGCTAACTATTTTAGATTGGAATAATATACATATTCCATTATTAAATCATCGTATTTCTATTTTTAAAACTTTATATGCAAGAATTGATACAACTAATATAGATGATTTATTTAAATAATAAAATCTATCCAAGATAATCGCCATGTATTATTATATTTTTTTGGATGATCAGTTACTAAAAAACCCATAATAGAAATTAATGTTGTATTATAAAATATAATTGGTATACGATTTCGATTCCAAGGTATAATATTATTTTTTTGCCAGATATTTTTTGTTCTTGTTTTTCCTATATTCATATGAATATTTTTATATAATTGGAATCGTATATTAATTAAATCGTTTTTATTTGGTTTAGGTAATAATATTCCGTATGTATTTTTTACAATATATCCCATATTATTTGGTAGTTGTAATGGTTTAGTATAATCAAACCAAAATAGAATTGTATTCTTAATACTTTGATATTTAGGAATATAAAATATGGAATTACGATATTTTTTAATTACGATATTTTTTATTTCGATTTTTTGTATAATTTTTTTATTATTGTTTTTCATTACGGCATTGTAAATAATTTTTGTTGCTCTATATGAAATATTATTATTTTGATTAAAAAAAATCCATCTTCTGAGTATTAATATCTGTATTTCCTTAGGATAAATATGTAATGTAGTTATTTTTAGGGTATCTGTAAATAATGAAATATTATGAATAATTTGATCTAAAAAATAATTTATAGCTATATTGTTTTGATAACATAATTTCATACTACGAATACAATTATTTATGAAATACGGCCATCTTTTTTTAATTGGTACAATTACTTTATTTCTAATAAAATTTCGGTCATATTTGTTATTAGTATTACTATCGTCTTCAATCCAATTAATATTTTTTGCTATAGCCCATATTTTTAATTGTTTTTTTTGTATTTTTAATAAGGGTCGGATAATATTTTTATTTTTTTCAAAAATATTTTTTTTTAATATTCCAGATAGTCCAGAAATACCACTTCCTCTTTTTAATGATAAAAATAATGTTTCACATTGATCGTTACTATGATGTCCTGTTACTAATATTTCATCTGGAAACATATTTTTTGAAATAATTTTGTAACGTAATTTTCTTGCATGTTCTTGTATATTATTTTTACATTTAATATTTAAATTTTTAATTATTAATGGAATAGAATGTTCTTGACATATTTTTTTGCAATGTTTACTCCATAAAAATGATTTTGGATTTATTTGATGATTAATATGTATTGCACGTAACTTTAAAAATGGATTTTTTTTTGTAAATGGTAACAGTTGGTATAATAAAACTGTTGAATCTAATCCCCCACTGTAGGAAATTAAAATTTTTTGTTTTTCTGAAATATGTTTGATAAAATCTTTAATCAAATTTTATGACCTAAATATGTAGTACTTTTTAAAAATATTTTTTTATTTTGCGTTCGAGTGGATTCGAACCACTGACTTTCACCATGTCATGATGACACTCTAACCAACTGAGTTACGAACGCTAATTTTGTAAAAATATTATATTTCCATATATAAAAAAATATTAAAGAAAAGTTTTTTATTATTTTATAATTTATAATATATATATTATTATACTATAATTATTTTTTATTTTAATTGTATAAGGTTAATATGTTTACTGGTATAGTCCAAGGGGTTGCTACAGTATTATCTATAAAAAAAAAAACTGATTTTCAAACTTTAAAAATACAATTTCCATTACATTTAGTATCTTTTTTAAAGATTGGAGCATCAATTTCAAATAATGGTTGTTGTTTAACAATAGTAAAAATTCAAAATAATGATGTTTCTTTTAATGTGATTTATGAAACATTACGAATAACAAACATTGGATTATTACAAGTTGGATCTGTAGTAAATATTGAACGATCTTTAAAATTTGGTGATGAAGTTGGTGGACACTTGGTTTCAGGACATATTATAGGTACAGCAAAAATATTAAATATTATTAATAATAATAATAATAAAAAAATTTTTTTTCAGATAAAAAATCATCATATTATGAAATATATTTTTTTAAAAGGTTTTATTGGAATTGATGGTATTAGTTTAACTGTTAGTGATATATGTAAAAATGTATTTTGTGTATATTTTATTCCGGAAACTATTTATTCTACAAATATTAAAAATAAAAAAATTGGTGATATAGTGAACATTGAAGTAGATTATTATACACAAATTGTTGTAGATAAATTAGAATATTATATGTTTAATGTTTTTAAAAATACATTTAATAAATAATATTCTTGATTTATGTAGTAGATTTTATATATGTTTTTATTATTTATTCTGATCTTTGTATAGACATTAGGTTACTTAATATTTATGAGTAAAAAAAATTTGTTTTATGAATTACAATCTAGAGGATTTATTAATAATATTAGTAATACATCAGATTTAATATCAAGTCTTTCTAGTACTTATATTAATATTTATTGTGGATTTGATCCTACAGCTAATAGTTTACATGTTGGTCATTTATTACCGCTATTTTGTTTAAAATGGTTTCAAAAGTATGGACATAAAATAATTATTTTATTAGGGTATGCTACTAGTTTAATTGGTGATCCTAGTTTTAAAGAAAAAGAACGTATATTAGAAATACCAGATCAATTATTGCAGTGGACTCAAAGTATTATAAATCAAATAAAAAAATTTTTTAATGAACAAAATTTAAAAAAACCAATTATTTTAAATAATCATGATTGGTTTAAAAGTATTAATATCATTTCTTTTTTGAGAGATATTGGTAAACTATTTTCAGTAAATAATATGATTAACAAAAAATCAGTACAAAATCGTATTCATAGAGTTGATCAAGGGATATCATTTACAGAATTTTCTTATAGTTTACTTCAAGCTTATGATTTTTTACATTTATATAAAACACATAATGTGATTTTACAAGTTGGTGGTTCTGATCAGTGGGGTAATATTGTTTCTGGTATTGATATAATACGTAAAATGTATCATAAACAAGTTTTTGGATTAACTATTCCTTTATTAATTTCCGAAAGTGGTATAAAATTTGGTAAAACAGAGAATAATAAAATAATTTGGTTAAGTAGTAAACGTACTAGTCCATATACTTTTTATCAATTTTGGTTAAATATTGATGATAAACAAGTATATCCTTTTTTAAAGTTATTTACTTTTATACAATTACAAGAAATTGAGGAAATATATCATTCCAATTGTAAAATTCAAGATGTTAAATTAATGCTTGCAGATTTTGTAACGAAATTTGTACATGGTGCAAATAAATTATGTGCAGTAAAAAGGATTACTAACAATTTATTCAATGGAAATTTTTTGGATTTAAAAAAATCTGATTTTTATCAGTTACAGCAAGATGGTATGGATTCGATTAAATTATCTGGATCAGAAGATCTAAAACAAATTTTAGTAGATTCTAAATTTTCTGCATCACGTAGTGATGCATACCGTCTTATTATTGGAAATGCAATTAAAATTAATAATAGAAAAGAAAATAATCCAAATTATAAATTTGAAAATTCTGATAAATTATTTAATAAGTTTACAATATTAACAAAAGGTAAAAAAAAACATATTTTGTTATCATGGTAATTGACGGTTTTTTTGTATTAAGAAATAATATGAAAACTATCGCCACATCCACAGTATTCATTAATTTTTGGGTTAATAAATTTAATACACATATTAATTCCGTCTGCTGTTACATAATCTATTTTTGTTTTGTCTAACCAGAACATGTATTTAACTGGAATGTATATTTTAATATATTTATTTTGATAAATGTAAAAATTGTTTTCATTGTTTTTATTTTCATTATTTATAAATGAAAGATCATATCTAAATCCAGCACATCCAGATTTTTTGATTTCAATTTTTATACCGATAATATTCTTTTTATTTTTTATTAAACTATAAAAATATTGTTGTGCTGTTTGTGTGATTGTAATTCCTTTCCATGTATTTTTTGTAATATGCATATGTTTTTTGAAATATGTTTTTGAAATTATAATTGTTTATTTTAAATTGTATTTGATAATATTTTTAAATTTTATGTGTAATTTTTCATGGATATTTTTGTTTATTTAATTTGATATTTTATATACATTTAAATACAAAAACAAATGTTCATAGAAATATTATGACTATATAATATCCATTTTATTCAATTTCATTATATTTATTTAATTATATTATTATATTTGTAGTTTAAAAATCAATTATTATAGAGAATAATATGCGAAAAACAGATGAATTGCGTACGATACGAATTGATCCATTAATTACGCCTGTAGATTTAGCTAAGCGGTATTCATTGACGTCAGATATTGTTGATAATGTTATTTTAACAAGATCAAATATTGCAAATATTATTACAGGAAAGGATAAACGTTTATTAGTGATTATTGGTCCTTGTTCATTACATGATCCTATTGCTGCTGTAGAATATGCTAATAAATTATTTATATTACGTAAAAAATATTCTAATCAACTTGAAATTGTGATGCGTACATATTTTGAGAAACCTAGAACTGTAGTTGGTTGGAAAGGATTAATTTCAGATCCTGATCTTGATAACAGTTTTAAAGTTAATCATGGATTATCAGTGGCAAGAAAATTATTATTAGATATTAATGCAATAGGTATGCCAGCTGCAACAGAATTTTTAGATATGGTTATTGGGCAGTTTATTGCAGATTTAATTAGTTGGGGAGCAATTGGTGCTAGGACAACTGAAAGTCAAATTCATAGGGAAATGGCATCATCTTTATCTTGTCCGGTTGGTTTCAAAAATGGTACAGATGGTAACATTAATATTGCTATTGATGCAATTCGTGCAGCTCAAGTACGGCATGTATTTTTTGCACCAAATAAAAGTGGTCAAATGACCATTAACCATACTAGTGGTAATCCTTGTTCTCATATTATTATGCGGGGTGGGAAGCATCCAAATTATCACTCTGATGATATTAAATATGCAGTAAAAAAATTAAGAAAATTTCAGTTACCAGAATATGTTATGATTGACTGTAGTCATGGAAACTGTTTAAAACAACATCGTGTGCAATGTGATGTAGCAGATTCAATTTGTAAACAAATTTGTGACGGTACAACTAATATTGCTGGTGTAATGATTGAAAGTTTTTTACGAGAAGGTACTCAAAATGCTTTTCCTAAGCGGAATTTGATGTATGGAAAATCGATAACTGATCCGTGTTTGGGATGGGATGATAGTATTAAAATTATTTCTCAGTTAGCAAAAGCTATTGATTGTCGTCTGTAAATAATGGTGCCAGTCAAAAATGACTGGTGTCTTTTATTATATATGCATTTAATTATATTTATTGCATGAATCTGTTTTTACTATTATATTTAATTATAAAATAAATTATAATGTTATTGTATAATGGATTATGTAAATCAATATTTATTTTAAAAATTTTTTATTTTTTATTATGCAATGTATTTATAATAAAAATATTATTTTATTGGTGCATACGTAGTATTTAGATCTTAATATGTAATATTATTTTTAATATAAAAATAAATTCTAAATTACTAAGTAATAGATTTAATAATAGAGTTTTTATATTTTTGATTTTAATTTTGTTATAATATATATATCTTATATTGTATAGTATTTATATTATTAAACTATTTGATATATATGGTAAATAATGTAATATTCTTATCATGAAGTATAAATGATACTATGTAAGGTAAATTTTATTATGGTAATATTCTTAATACAATAATAATAATATTATTCTACAAAATGAAAATATATAAGTGTTATTTTAAATAGTACATTATTTTTACTACATAATTTTTAAAATTATAATCTATATTTTTAAAATTATTTTTAGAATAAACAATGTATATGTTTTATAAAAGTCATTTTCAATTTTTTTCTATGTTTTTTATTTAAATAATATAAACATTTTAATATTTTATTAATAAAAAATATTATATTAGGAACGTTAGCAGCTATAATAAATTTGTACAACATGTGTATAGGTATGATTTAGTTGGATAAATTAACAATGATAGATAAAAAAGATCATAGAAAAATTAATAAAATTATGCGTTTGTACCATAAACAAAAAGAAGCTCCAGGTATGATATTTTGGCATCATAACGGATGGGTTATTTTTAATCAACTTAAAACTTTTATTAGAGCGCAATTAAATAAATGGAAATATCAAGAAGTTAATACACCTATTATGTTAAGTGAATCTTTATGGAATGTTAGCGGTCATTTAGAAAATTTTTTTGATTCAATATTTTTTACAAATTCAGAAAATAAAAAATATTGTATTAAACCAATGAATTGTCCTGCACATATACAAATATTTAATAAGCATCTAAAATCATATCGTGATCTTCCAGTAAGAATGGCAGAATTTGGTATTTGCCATCGTAACGAATCATCCGGTTCATTATACGGTTTACTACGCTTAAAAAGCTTTACACAAGATGATGCTCATATCTTTTGTACTGAAAATCAAATACAACAAGAGATAAGTAACTGTATTACTATGATTATGGATGCTTATAAAATTTTCGGATTTAAAAAAATTCATATTAAGTTTTCTACTCGACCGGATCACAGAATTGGTACTGATCAAATTTGGGATGAAGCAGAATTAAGTTTAAAAAATGCATTATTTGATAGTAAGCTTGATTTTGAATATCAAAAAGGTGAAGGTGCATTTTATGGGCCTAAAATTGAGTTTATTTTAGAAGATTGTTTAAATAGATTATGGCAATGTGGTACAATACAACTTGATTTTTATTTACCAAGTCGTTTTGGATCATATTATATTGATGGTAATAATAATCATAAAATACCAATTATGATTCATCGTGCGATCTTGGGATCAATAGAAAGATTTATTGGTATTTTATTAGAACAGTATTCAGGATCATTACCAGTTTGGTTATCACCTATTCAAGTTATGATTATCAATATTAATGAGAATCATAGTCAATATGTTATTAATCTTGCTAAAAAATTATTAAAATTAAATATTAGAGTTCAATATAATATAAAAAATGAAAAAATTAATTTAAAAATACGAAATTATATTATTGAAAAAATTCCGTACATATTAATTTGTGGTGATAAAGAAATCAATAATAATAAGGTTAGTGTTCGTTATAGAAATAATAATGCAACTCATATTATGGATATAAATGATTTTATAAAAAAAATACAGTATGAAATTGAGTTTCGTGTTCTATGAACTTTGGAGGAATAAGTATTAAATCTAGTAAACGTATACAATTTATTAAAAATAATCGTATTAATGATGAAATTAAAGCAAATGAAATTAGATTAATTGGTGTAAATAATGAGTTACTTGGTATTGTAACTATTGAAGTAGGTTTACAATATGCTAAAAAACTAAAATTAGATTTGGTTGAAATTAGTGCTAATGCAAATCCAATTGTTTGTCGTATTATGGATTATGGTAAATTTTTGTATAAAAAAAGTAAAAATTTGAAAGAACAAAAAAAAAAACAAAAAACTGTACATATCAAAGAAGTCAAATTTCGGCCTAATACCGATATTGGTGATTATCAAGTTAAAGTAAATCATTTAATGAGATTTTTACAACAAGGACATAAAGTAAAAGTGACCTTACGATTTCGTGGTCGAGAAATGGCATATCAGTATATTGGAATTGCTATGTTGAATAGAATTAAAGATGATGTAAGTAAAATTGCAATTATAGAGTCATTTCCTAAAAAGATAGAAGGTCGTCAGATGTTAATGATTTTATCACCTAAGAAAAATTAATACTTTTTTTATTTTAACTTGAGTATAGGTCATGGTTATGCCTAAAATGAAAACACTTAAAAGTGCTGCAAAACGTTTTAAAAATATTAATGATGGAAAATTCAAAAGAAAGCAAGCAAATTTAAGACATATTTTAACAAAAAAAACATCTAATCGTAAAAGACACCTTCAATCGAAAATTTTAGTATCAAAAGCAGATAAGAATCATGTTCGATCATTTTTTCCATATATTTAATTTACTTTTTTATGATTTTAATATTTTTTTGATATTTTTTAGAAAGGGGTTTCAATGGCTCGTGTCAAACGGGGTGTAACTGCTCATGCAAAACATAAAAAACTTTTAAAACAAGCGAAAGGATATTATGGTGCTCGATCTCGTATTTATCGTGTTGCAAAACAAGCAGTAATTAAAGCTGGTCAATATGCATATCGTGATAGACGACAAAAAAAACGACAATTTCGAAAATTATGGATCATACGTATTAATGCAGCAGTACGTGTACATGATATTTCATACAGTAATTTTATTTATGGTTTAAAGAAAATGGATGTTCAAATTAATCGTAAAATATTATCACATCTTGCTATTTCTGATAATCATACTTTTGTTAATTTATTAGAAAATGTAAAAAATAATTTAAAATAATTACTATTTATTATTATACTAATCATTTTATATAAGCTTCCTATTTTGGAAGCTTTTATAAATAAAGACTGTAGGCAAAATTGTGAATAAAGAAAATATTATTTTTAATGATAAAAAATTTTTTAAAAATTTTACAATTGAATATAATAATATTACAACAAAAAAACAATTAGATAATTTACGAATTAAATATCTTGGAAAAAAAGGTTTAATTCCTTGTTATATTAAACAATTTCAGTTTTTAATATTAATAGAACGTAAATATTTTTGTAAAAAACTTAATGATATTAAAAAAAAAATTCAAAATCTTATAAAAAAAAAAGAAATATTTTTTAAAGACTTTGATATTAATCAAACATGTAATATCAAAAAAATAGATATCTCTTTACCTGGTAGAAAAAAATATATAGGTTGTATGCATCCAATTACTAGTATGATTTATTATATTGAATCTATTTTTTGTAAATTAGGTTTTCAAATTATCTATAATGGTTTAGAAATAGAAGATCAATATCATAATTTTGATGCTTTAAATATGCCAGTTACTCATCCTGCACGTAATACTCAAGATACATTTTGGTTTAATGCGAATTCTTTATTAAGAACTCAAACTTCAAATATGCAGATTCATGCCTTGGAGAAAAAAATATTACCAATTAAAATAATTGTTCCAGGTAAAGTTTATCGTAAAGATTACGATCAAACACATAGTCCAATGTTTCATCAGATTGAGGGTTTAATTATTGATAAAGGAATAAATTTTTCAAATTTAAAATGGATTATAAGTAATTTTTTAAGAATTTTTTTTGGGAAAGATATGAATGTTAGGTTTCGTGCTTCTTATTTTCCATTTACTGTATTATCTGCTGAAGTAGATATTATGAATTGTTGTAATACTTGGTTAGAAGTATTAGGATGTGGTATGGTACATCCAAATATTTTAAATCGGTTTAATATCAATCCTGATATATATTCAGGTCTTGCATTTGGTATGGGGATAGAACGGTTAATTATGTTATATTATGGAGTAAATGATTTACGTTTATTTTTAAAAAATGATTTAAAATTTTTACAACAATTTAAAATAGGTAGGTATTATTAATGAAATTAAGTGAGCAATCTTTACGAAATTGGATTGACACAAAATTAAATATTAAAGAAATTAGTGAACAATTAACGATGTCTGGATTGGAAGTTGAAGATATCCAATCTTATATGAAAAAATTTGAAAAAATTTTTGTTGGTGAAGTTATATCGGTAAAATCTCATTCTCATATTAATTCTTTTGTGATTACTCAGATTAATATTGGTAAAAAAATTGTTACTGTTATTTGTAACAGTCATACAATTAAAAAAAATATGAAAGTTTTTATTGCATGTATCGGTACAAAATTATTAAATAATCGTATTGTAGAAAATATAAATATTAATGGTATAATTTCTGAAGGTATAATTTGTACATTTTGTGATTTAGGTTTTATAAATAATGAAAATAAAATTATTATATTACCACCTTCTACTAAAATAGGGTTATGTATTGTAGATTATATTTTTTATAAAGATAAAATTATTAAAATTAATACTACCTTTAATAGGGTAGATGTATTAGGTTCTTTTGGTATTGCACGAGACCTTTCGATTTTAAATAATTTACCTAAACCGAAAATCATGCATATTAATACACCTATTACTCTTATGGAAGATTGTAAAATTTTTATTGAAAATGGTAATATGGTTTATAGTGTTTTTGGAAGGTTAATTAGAAATTTAAATTTAAAACGAAAAACACCAATTTGGATGCAGGAAAAATTACGCAAATATGAAATTAATTCTGTTAATGTTGTTGTAGATATCATAAATTATGTTTTTAAAGAATTAGGACAATCTTTATATGTTTTTGGTTTTTTAGGTAATAAATATGATATTACAATTAGTTGTAAAAATAATAATGCATGTTTTATAAATAATAAAAATATTATATTTAATAATAAAATTATAGTTATTAAACATAAAAATCAAGTTATATCATTTTTAGGAAATATTGATTTTAATTCATTTCCTATTGATTTAAATAATACAAATTTATTTATTGGATCATTTTTTATAGATCCTAGTTTTGTGAGTAATTCGATTTATTATACAAAATTGAAACATCATGTACCATTAAAAGAATATTGTGTTGATCCAATGTTACAACAACAGGTTATAGAATATACAACAAATTTACTTTTAAAAATTTGTGGAGGTAATGCTAGCAAAATTACACACATACAATCTGATAATTATTATGATTATTTATATAGAAAAATTAAATTATATTATAATCATGTAATTAAAATTGTTGGTTATAATATTACTTATAATATTATTGAAGAAATTTTAGTTCGATCAGGATACAAAATTATTTTAAGAGAAAATTTTTGGTATGTTATTCCTCCTTCTTGGCGTCCTGATATCTTAATTTCTGAAGACGTAGTATCAGATATAATCAGAATTTATCAGTATAATAAAATTTTATCTATTCCTTTAATTAGTAGTAACATATTTTTAAAACATAATAAATTAGAAAATCTTTTAAAAAGAGTAAAATATACATTAATAGATCGTGGTTATTATGAAGTTATTAATTATAGTTTTATTGACCCTAAAATACAAAGTTTTTTTGATATTAAAAAACAATGTTTATCTTTAATCAATCCTATATCAAAAGATATGTCATGTATGAGGCTTTCACTTTGGCCTGGTTTAATAAAAACGTTATTATATCATCAAAACCGTCAACATAATGAAGTACAATTTTTTGAAAGCGGGTTATGTTTTATACCGAATAAATCAAATAATTTAGGTGTTGATCAAAATTTATATTTTTCAGGGATTATTGGAAATATAAATTCTAATAAATATCATTGGGATATACCTGCTAAATGTTTTGATTTTTATGATTTAAAAGGTGATATTGAAGCTATTTTTGATTCTATAGGATATTCAGAGAATATTACATTTAAAAAAAAAACGATATCTGGTTTGAATGTTTTAAATAGTGTAGAAATTATTTTTGGAAATCAGACTATAGGTAGTATGGGTGAATTAGATCCGTTTTTAATGAAAGAATTCAATGTTAAATATTCCACTTTTTTATTTGAGTTATTTTGGTATAAATTAGATTTTAAAAATCGTTTTTTTATTCAAAAAATATCAGAATTTCCACATAGCGTTAGGGATATTTCTTTTGTTATTGATGAAGATCTGTTAGTAGGTGATATAGTTATATGTTGTCAAAAACAGATTGTAATTGATACCTGTAAAATATACATATCTGATATATACAACGGTAATACTATTATTTCTGGAAAAAAAAGTGTAACATTAACATTTGTATTTCAAAGTACACATATGACATTAACAGATAATTATATTAATTGTATTATGGATTGTTGTATACAATATTTACAAAATACGTTTAATGCAGTATTAAGGTAATATAGTGATATTATTAAAAATTATTAACAGTGATTTTTATATTAATGGTTTTTTATTACGATTACTAGGTTATTTTAATTAGAAATCTTTATAGTTTTGAAAAATCTGTAAATGTTAAAAATATTTTTTTTATTTTTATTAATAAAATTATACGATTTTTTTGAATACATTGTGTGGTATATTTAATAGAATTTGTATTCAAAAAATTATTTATTGGTTTATTTAAAGTAGTTAATAGATTGAATATTTGATAGTATTTTTTATTTTTAATTAAAATATATAACATACATTTGGTATTGTTGATTTTTAAAAACAATTGTTTTTCTTCTTCATTTTGAAATAATTGATAATTTATTATATCTTCTTTTTTATAATTAGTATATGTTGTTTTTAATAAATTTTTAATGCGCTTATATGTAATAATTAAATCTTTTAATAAAATATTATTTTTAAATTGTAATATTATATTTAATATCATATCAATTTTTAATAGATTTTTTCTATGACATGTAAGAACTGATTTAATAATATTGATATTATATTTTTTTTGATACCATGAGGATAGTCGATTTATTATAAATGACATGATAGTATCTTTTTTGTTACTTTGAATATTTAGATGAGAATAAGTTGAGATTGCGTATTTAATTATTTCATATAAATTAATATCAATTTTTTTTTCTATTATTATACGTATTATACCAATTGTTAATCTTCTTAAGAAGAATGGATCTTTATCTTGTGTCGGTATTTTATTAATTAAAAATAAACCCACTATAGTATCAATTTTTTCTGTTAAAGCTAAACTACAACTAAGCTTTGTAGAAGGTAATTGATCTTCAAAAAATTTTGGATAGTATTGTTCTTTTATAGATAAAGCAATTTCTTGAGATTCACCATTTTGTAAAGCATAATACATACCTATAATACCTTTTAATTCTGGAAATTCATATACCATATGGGTGTTTAAATCACATTTTGATAAATATGCTGCACGTATACTATTTTCAAGGTTTGATTTTGTATATTTTACAATGTATTGAATTAATTTTATTAGTCGTTTGGATTTATCTAGTATTGTTCCTAATGGTTCGTAAAAAATGATATTTTTTAATAATAAAAAATGTTTGTGTAGTTTTATTTCATTATCTTTTTTTAAAAAAAATTTAATATCAAATAGTCGCGCATGTAAAACACGTGTATTACCTAATATAATATTGTAATTTTTTTTACAATTACTATTCGAAACAATAATAAAATGGTTTGTTAATTTAGATTTATGCATGTGATATATAGGAATAAATTTATGTATTTTTTCCATAACATGTATTATAATTTCCCATGGTATTTCTAAAAAATTTTTTTCAAATTTACCTAATAAAATATTTGGCCATTCTACCAAACCAGTAATTTCATCTAATAGAGTTTCATGAATTTGAATTTTACCATATATTGTATTAGCTAATTTTTGACTTGTGTATTGAATTTTTTTTTTTCGAATATTAAATTTTGCAATTACTTGACCTTGTCGGTATAATAAATTTTCATATTCTTTTGCATGTTCAATTTTAATCTTATTAAATTTATTAAATATATTGCCGTATAAGTATTTTTTTGAATGTAAGTTATATAAATGAAATGGTATTAATGTTTCATTTAATAAAATAATAATTTTTCGGATTGGTCGAATAAATTTTATATTATAATTATTCCAGTACATGGTTTTTGGTATTTTTGTATTTTGTATCATACAATTGACCATGTTTATTAAAATCTTTTGTATAGATATTTTTTTTTTATTATATTGATAAAACAGCCATTCTCCTTTATCAGTTTTTATTTTTTTTGTTTGTTTTAATGTAATATTAAATTTATTTAACCATTTTAATCCTGACTCAGTTAGTGAACCTTGAGTGTCGAAAGCATTTTTTGTAGCTGGACCACGACATTTAATTTGAATTACTATTGGTGATGTATCTAATTTTTTAATTATTAGTGCAATTCTTCTTGGAGTTTCAAAAATATTGATTTTAGAAAAAATTATGTTATATTTTTTAAGTTCATTTTTACAAATTAAGTAGAATTGATTTGCAATTTTTCTGATTTGTTGTGATGGTATTTCTTCAACACTTAATTCAATTAAACATGTTTTATAGTTCATTTTATATCTATTATACCTTTTTCAATAATGGGAATCCCTGTTTTTTTCTATTATGATATTGTTCTTTAGCAATTTTTGTAGATATAGTACGGATATTTAAAATATATTTTTGTCGTTCTATGTTGGATATAATCTTTCTTGCATCAAGTAAATTGAAATTATGTGTTGCATATAATATATGTTCATAAGCAGGTATAATTAGTGGTGTTTGTAATGATATTAGTCTTTTTGCTTCTTTAAGATGTTGATTAAATAATTGTATTAAGAGATCTTCATTTGAAACTTCAAAATTATACTTTGATTGTTCATGTTCATTGTTTTGAAATAATTCACTATAAGATATTTTAAAATATTGATTTTTATCCCAAATAATATCGTATACATTATCTACATCTTGAATATGCATTGCTATTCTTTCTATACCATATGTAATTTCTGTAGTTATTGGTTGGCATATTAATGCGCCTATTTTTTGAAAGTATGTAAATTGAGTTACTTCCATACCGTTCAACCATACTTCCCATCCCATGCCCCAAGCGCCTAGTGTTGGATTTTCCCAATTATCTTCAATAAAACGTATATCATTTAATTTAATATCTATATTAATTTCTTCTAAGGATTCTAAATATAATTTTTGTATATTATTTGGTGCAGGTTTCATTACTACTTGAAATTGATAATATTGTTGCAGTCGATTTGGATTATTACCGTATCTTCCATCAGTTGGTCTACGTGAATGTTGTAAGTATGCCATTTTGTATGGTTCTGGGCCAATGGATTTTAAAAAGGTATTTTGATGAAATGTACCAGCGCCAACTGGAATATCTATTTGTTGTGCAATAATACAACCGTTTTTTGACCAAAATTTTTGTAATTTTGAAATTATTTCGTAACAACTGATATTATTTTTTTTTTTCATATAAATTGATTTTTATGATTAAATATTATAGTATTATGTTTTATACGTGTAATAAAAATTATATATTTTAGGTTATATAATATAATATATGTTTTTAAAAAAATGAATTTATTATTAATTTATATTCATTATTGATATTAATTATGTAAATGGTTTTTTAATATATTATATTAATTTTTTATAACAATTTTTTATTTATATTAATTTGTTTTTTCAATATATTATACAGGTAAAATATGATTATAATACATGGAGAGGAACGTGTTCATACAGGTAAAAGTGCTAGTAGAAGATTAAGAAAAGTTAATAATAAAATTCCAAGCATTATTTATGGACTTAATAAATCTACTTTACATATTTCATTAGATCATAATGTAATGTTTCAATTGCAACAAAATAATAATTTGAATAATTGTATTTTAACCATTAAAATTGCAAATCAGGAATATTTAGTCTCTGTACATGATGTACAAAGACATTGTTTTAAGAAAAAAATATTACATATTGATTTTTTATGTAAATAGATTTTTATTAAATCTATTCACTGTCGGTACGTAATTATTTATTTTTTGCAATTTAAATTCTTATATAATAATTTAAATGTTAATTTTCGTACCGATGTAGGTATTATATTGTATTACATTTTGTATAAGTTTTTTTATTCGTGTATTAACTATATATTTTTATTCATATTAATTATGTTATTTTTTTTATAATTTTTTGTTTTATTTTTTTTAATATGTTATATATTTTCTGATTTTTATATACTATCCATGTTATACATATTATAAATACAATAGTTAATATGATTGGAATTAATAACCATAATGATAAAAAATTTTTTGTATAATCTGGGTGTTGAATAATAATGCCTGTGAATATTCCTGGCATAAAATATAATATTGGCCATATTATACAACTTATTAAACTTGGTAACATAAATTTTTTAATTGGAATTTCTACCATACCTGACATCATCGGAATTAATGGTCGAGTTGGACCAATTAATTTTCCAAATAGTATAGTGGTCATGCTGTATTTGTTTAATACATTTTTAACTTTGTTGAATAAAACAATATTTTTTTTAAATATATGGATTGTATATATCCATTTTTTAAATTTCCACCCAATATAATAAGATAAATAATCACCAATAGAACATGTAATAATGCTAGCAATCCATGCTGTATAGAGTGATAATTTTCCGCTACCAATAAGTGTACCTATTGTTGACATTAGTACAATACCTGGTAATACTAATCCTAATAATGCTACAGATTCTAAAAATGTGACTATAATAACTAAAATTAACGGATGTGATGAAAACTGTGTCAACAAATATGATAACCAAGCTTTCATAATGTCTCATTTTTATGTTTGTGAATTAAATTGTATTTTATCGATTATATTATTACTTTTTTAAAAAAAGTATTTATTTAATGATATTTTTTTATTTTTAATATATATATTATATAATAACATATTATGTAATATTTTAAAATTGGTATTTAAATACATATATGTATAAAATTTTATCTAATCAATATTTCCCAAAAAAGCATTTAGGACAGCATTTTCTTAGGGATGAAAATATATCTAATCGAATTGTAAATTTTATTCATCCTAACAAAAAAGATATATTAGTTGAAATCGGTTCAGGGTTAGCGGCATTAACAAAACCTATTTGCAATTTGGTTGATTATTTAATTATTATTGAAATAGATAGAAATTTATTATCTTTTTTAAGAAGATATGATTTTTATAGTAAATTAAGTATTTTTAATCAAAATGTTATGCATTTTAATTTTAAAAATTTGTCTATTCAAAAAAAAAATGTTTTACGTATTTTTGGAAATATACCTTATAATATTTCAACACAATTAATTTTATATTTAATACAATTTAGAAAATATATCTTTGATATTAATTTTATGATACAAAAAGAAGTAGCAGATCGATTAATTGCTAATCCTGGTAATAAACAGTATGGTAGATTAAGTGTGATTGCTCAATCTTATTATAATATTGATATTGGTTTTGATATTTCTCCTGATGCATTTTATCCGAAACCGAAAGTAAATTCTAGTTTTATTAAAATGGTACCAAAATTTCCTACATTATATCCATGGAATAAGGTACATATTTTAGAAAAAATAACACGTTTAGCTTTTCAGAAAAGAAGAAAAATATTAAATAATAGTTTAAAATATCTTATTGATAAAACGAATCTTATAAAATTAAATATTAATCCTGAATTACGATCAGAGAATATATCAGTTAAGGAATATTGTAAAATTGCAAATTTTTTATCTGAATCAGGATATTATTTTGAGTAATTATTAAATATTGTATTAAATGTAATTAAATATAATAAATTGATATTTAATTAGTAGTATATATTAATATTTTTATATTAATAATGGTTTTATATGTTTTATATAAGTAGTATATATTTTTACGTGTCATTGATAATAAATAATATTATGTTATTAAAAACATATTTATATTGTATCATGATAATTATTTTAAAAAATTTGATATATAATCTATAAAATATTATTACAAGGAATAATATTTTAGATTTAGTAATTAAATTATAATATTCTATATTGGATTGTATGTATTAAAATATATTTTTTTATATCATTCAGGTATACTTTTTCATACATAAATATGAAGTGTTGCATTCATTATTTTATACATAGTATAATTTATATTTCAGATTTTTCTATTTAATTTATGAGCTATTTTAATAAATAGATTTATGTGTTAAATATTTTATTTTTTATAATTAAAAAATATAAATTGATATATTTAGTATTCTATTTTTAATTAATATATTATTTATTTTAATTATAACATAGTATTTTTGTTTATATCTTGTAGTTTAACAATTTCTTTATATGGATTGTATTTTAATGACATAACGGTAGCAAATGCAGCATTAATAGTAGTATCATAGTGAATTTGGTATGTTAAAGCTAATGATCGCATATGTGAACATTTTTCATTTTTGATATCTTCATTTGTTGTATCTATAATATAGGAATATTCGTTATTTTTTAGGTGATCTTGAATATTTGGACGACCTTCATGAATTTGATTCACGATTCTAGTTTGTATACCTGATTCTTTTAAAAAATAACTTATTTCTTCTGTTGTATCGATTTTAAATCCTATTTTTATTAACATGATAGCTAAATTAATAATATATTTTTTATCAGTATTTTTAATTGATAGTAAAACCCGATTTATTTTTTTTATATTTGTATTTGATCCTAATTTTGCTTTTGAAAAAGCGCCAATAAATGTTTTTCCAATACCCATTACTTCACCAGTAGAACGCATTTCTGGTCCTAAAATTGGGTCAACACCTGGAAATTTATTAAATGGTAAAACAGATTCTTTAACAGAAAAATGTGATAATTTAATTTGAGTATTGTGGTATTTTTGTTTTTTGAGTGTTTTTCCAATCATTACTTTAGCTGCAATTTTTGCTAATGGTATTCCTGTTGCTTTTGATATAAAAGGAATAGTACGGGATGCTCTCGGGTTAACTTCTAAGATATATATTGTATTATTTTGAATCGCCATTTGTACATTCATTAAACCTTTAACTGATAAAGCGAATGCAAGTTTTATAACTTGTTTTTTTATTTTATCAATAACTGATTTTTGTAATGTATATGGTGGTAGTGAGCATGATGAGTCTCCGGAATGAATTCCTGCTTGCTCAATATGTTCCATAATACCTCCAATAAGTACGTTTTTTGTATCACAAATAATATCGACATCGATTTCTGTTGCATTTTCTAAGTATTGATCTAATAATATTGGGTTTTGTGAAGATGGTTCTAAAATTGTATTGAAATATTTTTTCAAGTTTGTTTCATTATAAACAATTTTCATAAATCTACCACCTAAGACATATGATGGTCGTACCATAATTGGGTATTTAATAATATTTGCTGTTTCTATACCTTGTGGTATACTATAAACGGTAGCGTTTTTTGGTTGTTCTAATTTTAATAAAGATACAATCTTTTGAAATTGATTTCTATCTTCTGCTTTATCAATATTTTTTGGATGAGTTCCAATAATTGGAACATGAAATCTTTGTAGTTGTTTTGCTAGTTTTAATGGAGTTTGTCCGCCATATTGTATAATAACACCTAATGGATTTTCTATTCGTACAATTTCTAATATATTTTCTAACGTAATAGATTCAAAGTATAATCTATCTGATATGTCATAGTCTGTAGATACTGTTTCTGGATTACAATTTACCATAATTGTCTCATAACCTTCTTCTCTTAATGCTTGTGAAGCATGTACACAACAATAATCAAATTCAATACCTTGTCCAATTCGATTCGGTCCACCACCTAAAATAATGATTTTTTTAGTTGATGTACTTGGTTTTGATTCACATTCTTCTCCCCATGTTGAATACATATATGCTGTTTCTGTATGAAATTCTGCAGCACAAGTATCAATTCTTTTATATACAGGATGTAAATTTAAGTTATAACGTATAGCTCGAATATCTTCTTCTAATACATTCATAAGAACTGCAATTCTGGAATCTGAAAATCCTATTTTTTTTATTTTTTTTAAAAATTCATAGTTTATATCATAAATTTTTTTTGTTTGAATATTTTTTTCGGTTTCTATAATATTGTGTATGTGGGTTAAAAACCATGGATCAATTGATGTTAATTTATGGATATCATTTATAGACATACCTATTCTAAATCCATCGGCGATATACCATAATCGTTCTGCACCAGGATTTTTTAGTTCGTATTTAATTTTTTTTATATGCTTAGTATTTTTAGTATCAATTTTTGGATCAAATCCATTTGAATCAATTTCTAGGCCTTGCATAGCTTTTTGTATAGATTCTTGAAATGTCGTTCCTACAGCCATGATTTCCCCAATAGATTTCATTTGTGTAGTTAATCGGTCATTACAACCTGGAAATTTTTCAAAGTTAAATCGTGGTATTTTAGTAACTACATAGTCTATAGTTGGTTCAAAAGAAGCTGGAATATTTGAATCCATAATATCATTTTTTAATTCATCTAAAGTATAACCGACTGCAAGTTTTGCTGCAATTTTTGCAATTGGAAAACCAGTTGCTTTAGAAGCAAGTGCAGATGATCGAGATACTCTTGGATTCATTTCAATAATTAACATGCGTCCATTTTTTGGGTTAATAGCAAATTGTACGTTTGAACCTCCTGTTTCTACTCCAATTTCTTGTAGAATTTTAATTGATGCATTACGCATTTTTTGATATTCTTTATCGGTTAAAGTTTGAGCAGGAGCTACTGTAATTGAATCGCCCGTGTGTATTCCCATGGGATCGAGATTTTCAATACTACATACAATAATGCAATTATTATTACAGTCACGTACTACTTCCATTTCATATTCTTTCCAACCTAATAATGATTCATCAATTAATAGTTCTTTTGTTGGTGACAGTTGGAAACCATGCTCACACATATTTTGAAATTCTTCAGAATTATATGCAATTCCTCCTCCAGTTCCTCCCATGGTAAAAGAAGGACGAATAATACAAGGAAATCCAATTATTTTTGATATTTTTAATGCATCTTTAATATTATTCACAATTTCACATCTTGCTGTTTTTAAGCCGATTTTTTTCATTGCTTGTTTAAATAAATTTCTATCTTCTGATTTTTTAATAGATGCGATACTTGCTCCGATAATTTGGATATTATAATCGGATAAAATATTTTTTTCATATAATTGTAATGTGCAATTTAGTGCGACTTGTCCGCCCATGGTTGGTAATATTGCATCTGGTTTTTCTTTTTGGATAATTTTTTTAATAATCTTCCAGTGAATCGGTTCAATATATGTGGCATCAGCCATATTAGGATCAGTCATAATTGTTGCTGGATTTGAATTAATTAAAATAATTCTATATCCTTCTTCTTTTAATGCTTTACATGCTTGAGTACCTGAGTAATCAAATTCACAAGCTTGCCCAATGATAATTGGACCTGCTCCAATAATTAAAATCGATTTAATATCAGTACGTTTTGGCATTTTAGTTCCTATATTGTTTTTTTTTATAATGTTTTATGTATTTTATAAATGTATCAAATATTTGTTCTGCATCATTTGGACCTGGGCTTGCTTCTGGATGTCCTTGAAAACCGAATACATATTTATTAATAATTTTAATTCCTTGTATTGTTTTATCAAATAAGGATTGATGTGTAATTTTTATACTTTTTGGTAAATTATTTTTATTAATTGTAAAGTTATGGTTTTGTGTCGTAATCATTACTTTTTTTGTTTTTAAATTTTGTACTGGGTGGTTACTACCATGGTGTCCGAATTTCATTTTTATAATTTGTGCTTCGTTTGCTATTGCAAGTAACTGATGTCCTAAACAAATTCCAAATATTGGTATCATAGTTGATAATAATATTTTAATATTTTTAATTATATTAATGCATGATCTGGGATCCCCCGGACCATTAGATAAAAGAATACCATCAGGATTTAATGATATTACTTGTTCAGCAGGTGTTTCTGCTGGTATAACAGTAACATAGCATCCGTAGTCAACGAGTAATTTTAATATATTTTGTTTTAAACCAAAGTCATATACAATTATATGAAACAGTAGTTTTGTTTGTTTGGTAATATTTTTTTTTTTTGTTCCTTCTGTCCAAGTATAGATAATTTTTGTACTAATTTTTTCTACTATATTTTTTTCGGGATTATTGATAGCATCTTTAATATATTTACATGCGATATCAATATTAGTATATGAATCACTTAATATACAACCATACTGTGTACCTGTATTTCTTATAATTTTCGTTAGTTTTCTGGTATCAATATTCATAATTCCGATAATATTATTCTGTTTTAAATATTTAGATAAACTAATATTATTTTGATAATTACTATTAATTAAAGAAATATTATGTACAATAATTCCTTTGACTTGTATTTGATTTGATTCATTATCAACATTATTAATACCAGTATTACCAATATGCGGATATGTAAATGTAATAATTTGGTTTTTGTATGATGGGTCTGTTAATATTTCTTGATACCCTGTCATAGAAGTATTAAATACAATTTCGCCAACAGTAATACCTTTTACACCAATTGATGTCCCCCGAAATAATGTTCCATCTTCTAAAGCTAAAAATGCAGATTCTCTCAATTTTTTCTCCAAATATAATAAAATTTTATTTTTTATAATTTATGTTTTTTGATAATTAGTGGACTTAAGTTTTTACAAAAATGAATTATTATATTTGCATATTATATATAATAATATTTTTAGATCATATATTTAAAACATCCATCATATTAAATAATCCTGAAGTTTGTTGTGTTATCCAAATTGCTGCTTGTATTGCACCTTTTGAAAAGGTATTTCTATTACTTGCTTGATGGGATAGAGTAATTTTTTCGCCTGATGTTAAAAACATTACTTGATGTTCTCCAATAATATCCCCTCCTCTAATAATTGAAAAACCAATCTTGTTCTTTTCTCGGATATCAGTGATTTGTTTTTTTCGGTATACACCGTATGTATTTAAGTTCCATTTTTTACTTTTAGCAATAATTTCTCCCATACTCAGTGCAGTTCCTGAAGGAGAATCTATTTTATTTCTATGATGTGATTCAATAATTTCAATATCATAAGAATCATCAAGGGTATTTGATATTTGTTTTAATAGTCTAAAAATTAAATTGATTCCAATACTAAAATTTGATGAAATAACAATTCCTATTTTTTTTGAAATATTTTTAATAATATCATGTTCGTGTGTATTAAATCCTGTAGTTCCAATAATAATATTTTTATTATATTTTTCACAAAAATATAAATTTTTTAATGTATTTTTTGGTGTACTAAAATCTATTAAAACATCAAAATTTTCTATTGCTTGTTCTATTTTTGTATAAATCAGTATTTTTTCTTGCTTTTTTGTTAATATATTTATTGTTTTTTTTTTTACAATAGCGCATGCTAAATTAATATTTTTGTATTCTTGTATTGTTTGAATTAAATTGGACCCCATGCGTCCATATGCTCCGGTAATAGCAATGCGAAGATTTTTTTTTTTCATATTCATATATATACTGTTTTAATGAATGAAATATTATTACATAATGAAAATACTTTTTTTAAAACATGTTTCGCAATTTTATGATACTAATATTTTAATATATCAAATTTATATTGTGATAATTATTTTTTAGTTTGATTTTGTGTATACAAATTACATATTATCAGTACTATACCAATTAAAATCATAATATCTGCGAAATTAAAGATAATAATACTATAATTTTTAAATCTAATATCTATAAAGTCAACTATAAAACCATGATATAATCGATCAATTATATTGCTTATACTTCCACCTAATATAAATTTGTACGAATAATGATTTTTATTCAGGAAGGTTATGATATAAAAATACGTTAATGTATAATATAATATTATAAATACATATTTATGTTTTATATAATATAAATCAAATACATTAAATGCTATTCCATAATTTTTAATGTATATTAAGTGTATGATATAAAAAAATTTTTTATTTTCGTATAGTGTGATATTATTTTCAATCAAATATTTACTATAAATATCTATTATTAATATCATGTATATAATATAATATTTATTATAAAAATTTACGATTTTCTCCTTTTTGATGAACATTTTTATTACATCGATTACAAATATTTTTATCTTGGTTATGGATATTAATTTCATTAAAAAAATTCCAACAACGTGGACATTTTATTCCTAAGTATTTTTTAACTGATATCTTAAGTTTTGGTATTTCAATACTTGTATAAGAATCTTGAGGAGCATATTTATATCTAAAAATTTTTATTTTTGATACTAGAAACATAAATTTTAGTTCTTTTTTTAATATTTTAAGTATATTATATATATTTTTATTTGCATAGATTATCATAATTGTTTCTAATGATGTATTTATTTTTTTTATTTTTTTTTGTCGTTCTAATATTTTGTTTATTTCAATTTTTATATTAAATAATATATTCCAATCTTCATGAGTGATTAATGCATTTTCTTGATTTTGATTCTTGTATTCGAACCAATTTTGAATAAAAATAGTCTCTTTAGTATTATTATATGGTATATATTGCCAAATTTCATGTGCTGTAAATGGTACAATAGGAGTAATCCATCTTACTAAAGATTGTATAATATAGTACATTGCTGTTTGACAGCTTCTTCTTGCAATACTATTTTTTTGTGTTGTATATTGCCTATCTTTAATAATATCGAGGTAAAATGAACCTAACGTTATTGAACAAAATTTGATAATCTTTTTTATTATCTTGTGGAATTTATAATTCTGATATAATGCAATAATTTTATTTTGTAAAATTTGTGTTTTTTTTACTATCCATTGGTCTAATAGAATCATATGGTTAAATTTGATTTTATCTAATTCATAGTTAAAATCGTATAAATTACCTAATAAAAATCTACTAGTATTTCTAATTCTTCGATAGTGTTCTGATATTTGTATTAATACAGCTTTTGAGATTGCAATATCATGAGAATAATTAGTTGATGCGACCCATAATCTTAATACATCAGCACCAAATAGTTTAATAATTTCATTTGGAGTAATTATATTACCAATAGATTTAGACATTTTTTGTCCTGATTGATCTATTGCGAATCCGTGTGTTAGTACGTTTTGATAAGGTGGGGATTCATTTACAATCATTGAAATAATTAAAGATGACATAAACCATCCACGATATTGATCTACTCCTTCTAAATACATATTAATATGTGTATTTTTGACGGGTAAATTATAAATGTTTAGGTTATGTATACAACCAGATTCAAACCAAACATCTAATACATCTGTAGATTTTTTATATTTTTTGTAGTTTTTACCTAAAATACTTTTTTTATCTAATTTCCACCATATTTCTGATCCTTTTAATTGTATTATTGATTGTATTTTTTTAATAATTGGTATAGTTTCAGGATGTAATTCTCCTGTTTCTTTATGAGTAAATAGTGGTATTGGAACGCCCCACATTCTTTGTCTGGATATACACCAATCTGGTCGTTTTTGTAACAAATTATACATTTTTTTATAGCCCCATTTTGGTATCCATTGTACATTTTGAATAATTTCCATTGCTTTTTTTTGTAGTTTTGTATCTTGAATTTTAATAAACCATTGTTTTGTAACGCGATATAAAATAGGTTTTTTGTGCCTCCAACAGTGTGGGTATGCATGTTCGATAAAATGGCTATGTAATAATTTATGATTATTTTTAATCATATCTATGATAATATCATTACTTTGAAAAATATTTTTTTTATTTAAGTAAGGATGTATTTTATCTACATATTTTCCTTGTGCATTGATTATATTCGTTAATTTAATATTGTATTTTTGACTTAAAAAATAATCATCTTCTCCATGATCTGGCGCAATGTGTACTGCTCCTGTTCCTGTGTCTACCGTAACATGTTTAGATAAAATAATAGGAATTGTAAAATTTAAAAATGGATGTTTAAAATATATATTTTCTAATTCTTTTCCAAAGATTGTTTGGATAACATTCCATTTTTTTATATGTATGGTATTCATAACATTTGGAACTAATTTTTTTGCAATGATAATATACTGTTCTTCACAATAAATTAATTGGTATTTGTATTCTGGATGCACTGCAATTGCACGATTTGCTGGTAAACTCCATGGTGTAGTTGTCCATATTATTATATTGATTTTAGAAATTTGATTGCATAATGTAAATATTTTTATTAAGTTATTGTTATATAATATCTGAAATTTTACAATTATTGCTGTTGTTTTTTTTGTGTAATATTCTACTTCTGCTTCTGCTAAGGCTGATTGGCATTCTATACACCAATGTACGGGTTTTGATCCGCGATATAGATATTTTTTTTCAATAATTTTACTTAATATATTAATTACATTTGATTCTAGTTTTTTATCTGTTGTTAATTTAGATTGGTTCCAATTTCCAAAAATTCCTAATCTAATAAAATCTAATTTTTGTTTTTTAACTTGTTGAGCTGCATATTTATGACATAGATTTCGAAATTCTTGTTTTTCGATGGTATTTTTTAACATACCTATTTTTTGTTCAATTTTATGTTCAATAGGTAAACCATGGCAGTCCCAAAACGGTGTATATGGTGTATCAAATCCTGATAATGTTTTTGATTTAATAATGATATCTTTTAAAATTTTATTAATAGCATGTCCGATATGAATGTTACCATTTGCATAAGGCGGTCCATCATGTAATAAAAATATGTCTTTTCCTTTATTATTATGTCGAATAATTTGATATATATTTTCTTTTTGCCATTTTTGTAATATTTCAGGTTCTTTTTGAGTTAAATTACCTTTCATAGGAAATTTTGTTTTTGGTAAATTTAAGGTATTTTTATATAATTTCATTTAATTCTCATATTTCATTTAAAGATATTTTTTAATTTTTTTTATTTCATTATTTTTAATAAATTATATAATAATATTTTTTTTATATTGATTAATATATTTTTTTGTTATTATCTAAAATTGATTATGTTTATTGTATTAATCACAATATTATAATATAATTAAACTTATTATATCAAAATTAGGAGTATCCATTGTCTAATATTAAATCTTCTCAAAAGTATGCAATTCAAGCGAAAAAATTTAATAAAATTAACTCTATACGAAAAACAATATTACGTAGATTAATGAAGAAATTTTCAGAGGCTATTATACAAAAAAATAAACCTGTTGCACATGAAGTATGGTTAAAGTTGCAGTCTAATTTAGATAAATTTGCTCAAAAAGGTTTAATTCATAAAAATAAAGCAGCTAGATATAAGTCTAGATGTTATTTAAAAATTAAAATTTTAACTTAAATATTTTAGTTAAGTGATATTATATATGTTTAAGTAGTAGTACTGCTTCATAAATTATGATTTTGTTAAACATGAAGCAATACTATCAATAATTCATTTTGTTAAGTCATCAAAAAATTTTTTTACTCCTTCAAAGAATTTTTTTGATTTTGGATTATTTTTTTCTATATTATCTTCATTGAGACTATTTTGTAGTTCTTTTAATAATTGTTTTTGATTTTGATTGAGATTAACAGGTGTTTCTATCATAACACGACATAATAAATCTCCCGTTTGATACGTTCGAAGTGAATTGACACCTTTATTACGAATTCGAAACAATTTTCCTGATTGTGTTTCCTGCGGTATTTTAATTTTTATTGTTCCATCTAACGTTGGTACTTCTATATTTCCGCCTAATGCTGCCATACAAAAATTAATTGGAATTTCACAATATAAATCATTACCTTTTCTTTGAAAGATAGGATGTTTTTTTACAAAAATTTTAATATATAAATCGCCTGAAACACCGTTATTTTTTCCTGCTTCACCTTCGTTACTTAGTTTAATTTTATCTTGATTATCTACCCCAGGAGGAATTTTAACTAATATTGTTTTTTGTTTTTTTATTCGACCTGTTCCGTGGCAATGTAAACATGGATTAGATATTATATTTCCTTGTCCTTTGCAAGTGGAACATGTTTGTTGTACAGAAAAAAATCCTTGTCTCATATGTATTTGTCCACTACCATTACAAGTGTGACATTTATTAGTCTGCGTTCCTGTATGTGATCCACTTCCATGACAAAAATTACATTTCTGGAATGTTGAAATGAATATTTCTTTATTTAATCCTTTAACTGCTTCTTCTAGATTTAATTCCATATTATATTGTAAATCGGATCCTCTTTGAGACTGATTTGATTTATTACTAAAAATATCACCAAATACGTCACCAAAAATATCACTGAAATCAGTATTATTCGAAAAATTTGGATCAAATGAAGAATAATTAGAGTAGTTTCCACCTTGATTAAAAGCAGAATGTCCATGTTGATCGTATGCAGCTCGTTTTTTTGAGTCTATTAGAATTTCATATGCTTCTTTAATTTCTTTAAATTTTTTTTCTGCATCTTTATTACCCTGATTACGATCAGGATGATATTTCATGGCTAGTTTTTTATATGATTTTTTAATTTCTCGGTCATTAGCAGATTTTGAAATACCTAAAATTTTATAATAATCTTGTTTTGTCATACATATTTTCCTAAATATCACTAAATCGATAACGGACGTAAATATATTTTTTGATACGTCCGTATGAAATAACATATTTTATTTAATATTTATTTTTTTTGTTTTTTTACTTCTTCATATTCTGCATCAACTACATTTTCTTCTTTTTTTTCAGTTTTTTGATCAGTATTTTTTGGTTGATCTTGTGTTTTTTTTTGTTTTAATTCTATTAATTTAGCAGATTTTTTTATTAATTCTTGTATTGCATTTTCTATATTACTTTTTTTATCTGTTTTTAATATATTTTCTAATTCCTGAATTTTATTTTGTATATCTTGATATTCTGTGGTATTTAATTGTTGTTTTACTTCTTCTAATTGTTGTTTTGTACTATGTATAATTTGATCACCTTGGTTTTTAATTTTAATTAATTCTTCAAATTGTCTGTCTGATTCAGCGTTAATTTCCGCATCTGAAATCATTTTTTTAATTTCTTCTTCGTTTAATCCAGAGGATGCTTGAATTGTAATTTTTTGTTCTTTTCCTGTTTTTTTATCTTTTGCAGAAACATGTAATATACCATCTGCATCAATATCAAATGTTACTTCGATTTGTGGTATACCTCGGGGAGCAGGTTGTATACCATCTAAATTAAATTGTCCTAAGGATTTATTATCAGTAGATTTTTTTCGTTCTCCCTGTAATATATGTATAGTTACTGCTGATTGATTATCTTCTGCTGTAGAAAAAACTTGACTATGTTTAGTAGGAATCGTAGTATTTTTTGTTATTAATGGTGTCATGATTCCGCCCATAGTTTCAATACCTAATGATAATGGGGTTACATCTAATAATAGAACGTCCTTAACATCACCAGAAAGTACACCTCCTTGTACTGCAGCACCAATAGCTACTGCTTCATCTGGATTAACATCTTGTTTTGGTTTTTTACCGAAAAAATTACCTACTTTTTCTTGTACTAAAGGCATTCTTGTTTGTCCACCAACTAATATAACATCGTGAATATCTGATACAGATAATTTTGCATCTTTTAAAGCAGTTTGTAGAGGAGTAATTGATTTTGTTATTAAATCTTCTACTAATGATTCTAATTTCGATCTAGTGATTTTAATATTTAAATGTTTTGGACCATTTGCATCAGCTGTAATATACGGTAAATTAACATCGCTTTGTTGTGCAGATGATAATTCAATTTTAGTTTTTTCTGCAGCTTCCTTTAATCTTTGCATAGCAAGTGGATCATTTCTTAAATCTATATTTTGATCTTTTTTAAATTCTTGAACTAAATAATTAATTAGTCTGTTATCAAAATCTTCTCCACCTAAATGAGTATCTCCATTTGTTGCTAATACCTCAAAAGTTTTTTCTTTGTCAACATTGTCAATTTCAATAATTGAAATATCAAATGTTCCACCGCCTAAATCATATACAGCAATTATACGATTACCTGTACTTTTATCTAACCCATATGCTAAAGCTGCAGCAGTTGGTTCATTAATAATTCTTTTTACTTCTAATCCTGCAATTTTACCTGCATCTTTTGTTGCTTGTCTTTGCGCATCATTAAAATATGCTGGTACAGTAATTACTGCTTCTGTAATTCGTTCTCCTAAATAATTTTCTGCTGTTTTTTTCATTTTTTTTAGTACTTCAGCAGATATTTGTGGAGGTGCTATGTGTTTTCCATTGATATCAATCCAAGCATCACCATTTTCAGAATCTACAATTTTATATGGCATAATTTTGATATCTTTCTGTACTTCTTGATCTTGAAATTTTCTACCAATTAAACGTTTGATTGCAAATAATGTATTTTTTGGATTAGTAATTGCTTGTCTTTTCGCTGGTTGTCCGACTAATATTTCTCCATTTTTTGTATATGCAATAATAGATGGTGTTGTACGATCGCCTTCTGCATTTTCTAAAACTTTTGCTTGTTTTCCATCAATAATTGCAATACAAGAATTTGTAGTACCTAAATCTATTCCGATTATTTTTCCCATTATCTATATTTTCCATTTTAATAATTGTTAATAAAGATTTTTTATTAATTACAGTTTATATATAATTTTTTTTATATATGAATATTTGTTATAATACATTAAGTATAACCTATAAAGTAATAAATATGGTCTTTTTATAATTCATCAAGTATTTTAAAATATTTATAAATAATTTATATTTTTTATAATCAATTTTATTATCATTTATTATGATATAATAACATGTTATATTTACTGTTGTTACATTATATTTTTGGTATCTTACTATATTATACTTATTTTATGTAATCATTATATACTATATTACACTCATTTTAATAATTATGAAAAAAGGATATTATAAAATTGCCTATAGAAATATATAGTTTTATTTTTTTTATTTTATCTGCTTTTATAATATGTAGTTTAATGTTAATAGGTGGTTGGTTATTAGGGCCTCGTAGTTTTTCTAGAAATAAAAATATTCCATTTGAATCAGGAATTATCTCATATGGTAGTACAAGTTTAAAATGGGTAATTAAATTTTATTTATTAGCGGTTTTTTTTGTAATTTTTGATGTTGAAACATTATATTTATATGCGTGGATTATAAATGTTAAGGATATTGGTTGGTGTGGTTTTTTTGAAATTTTAATTTTTGTTTTAACATTGTTATTAACATTATTTTATTTAGTTAAAGAAAACATATTTTTTTGGATACCTAAAGTCAAATATACGATTTAATATATATATTATTCATTATAATTGCATTAGAGAGTTTGGTAATATTATGAAATACACGTTAACAAAAGTGAATGTACACAGTAGTGAAAAATACCCCTACCAAGTAAAAACTATTGTAGAAGATCCGTTAGAAAAAAAAATTCAAAATAATGTATTTACTGGACGATTAACACAGTTAATACATAAATTAGTTAATTGGAGTCGGAAGAATTCTTTATGGCCTTATAATTTTGGATTATCATGTTGTTATGTAGAAATGGTAACTTCTTTTACTGCAATACATGATATTGCAAGATTTGGATCAGAAGTACTTCGAGCATCACCAAGGCAATCTGATGTTATGGTTATTTCTGGTACGCCATTTATTAAAATGGTCCCTGTTATTCAAAGATTGTATGATCAAATGTTAGAACCTAAATGGGTTATTTCTATGGGTTCTTGTGCTAATTCAGGTGGTATGTATGATATTTATTCAGTTGTGCAAGGTGTAGATAAATTTTTACCAGTAGATGTATATATCCCAGGATGTCCGCCTAGGCCGGAAGCATATATACAGGGCTTAATGTTATTACAAGAGGCAATATCACAAGAACGTCGTCCATTATCTTGGGTTGTAGGTGAACAAGGTATATATCGAGCTAATATGCAATCTCAAAAAGATAAAAAATATTTTGATCGATCACAAGTGTATGAATTACGTACTCCAGAAGATGTTTAATTTAGTATTATTTTTTTTATAACATAAAAAAATTTTTATTATAATTAAATTTATTTTTATATAAAAATTTTTTATTTTTCAATGTTAATATCGAGTTATTGTGATATGAATATTGTATTTCAAGAATTATGTAATTATTTCAAAGATAATAAATTTATTATACAAAACACATTAATTGATGCTCCAGTAATTTGGGTAGATAGTGATATTATATATCAGGTGATAAAATTCTTAAAAGAACATGATTTAAAATATAATATGTTATTTGATTTGCATGGTATAGATGAACGATTTCGTTTAAATAAAAAAAATATACCAATTGTAGATTTTTCAGTATTTTATCATTTAATTTCTATTAAAGACAATACTGATGTTATTATTAAAGTTGCTTTACTAAAAAAGAAATTAATTATACCAACAATAACAAAAATTTTTCCAAATGCTAATTGGTATGAAAGAGAAACATGGGAAATGTTTGGTATAATTTTTGATAAACATCCAAATTTAACAAGAATTATTATGCCAAAAACATGGTCTGGTTTTCCTTTGCGAAAAGATTATCCAGCACGAGCGACTGAATGTAGTCCATTTTTTTTAAATCAATTAAAAGAAAGTCTTGCTATGCAAGATTTGTGTTTTAATCCACGTGATTGGGGTATGTCTACTGATCTTAAACATTCAGATTTCATGTTTTTAAATCTTGGACCGAATCATCCTTCTGCACATGGAGCATTTCGTATAATTTTACAATTATACGGTGAAGAAATTGTAGATTGTATTCCAGATATTGGATATCACCATCGTGGTGCAGAAAAGATGGCTGAACGTCAGTCATGGCATAGTTATATTCCATATACAGATCGTATTGAGTATTTGGGTGGTTGTGTAAATGAAATGCCTTATATATTAGCAGTAGAAAAATTAGCTGGTATTATTGTACCAGACAGAGTTAAAGTAATTCGTGTAATGTTATCTGAACTATTTCGTATTAATAGTCATTTGTTATATATTTCAACTTTTATTCAAGATGTTGGTGCAATGACTCCTGTTTTTTTAGCTTTTACAGATCGACAAAAAATATATGATCTTATTGAAGCAATTACTGGAGCAAGAATGCATCCAGCGTGGTTTAGAATTGGTGGATTAGCGCAAGATTTACCTTGTGGTTGGAATACATTGTTATTGAATTTTTTACAATGGATGCCAAAACGATTAGATGAATATATACAAGCGTCTTTAAAAAATAGTATTTTAATTCAACGATCACAGGGTATTGCATGTTATAATCAACAAGATGCATTAAATTGGGGTGTGACTGGTGCTGGTTTACGTGCGACAGGGATTAATTTTGATATTAGAAAAAAACGACCATATTCAGGATATGAAAATTTTGATTTTTCTATTCCAGTTGGTGATGGAATTAGTGATTGTTATACTAGAGTCATATTAAAAATGGAAGAAATTAAACAAAGCTTAATTATTTTAAAACAATGTTTAAATAATATGCCGGAAGGTTCATTTAAATCTGATCATCCGTTGACTACTCCTCCAGATAAAAAAGATACATTATATAATATTGAAAATTTGATCACACATTTTTTACAAGTATCCTGGGGTCCAGTAATTCCTCCTAATGAAAGTTTCCAAATGATTGAAGCAACTAAAGGTATTAATAGTTATTATTTAATTAGCGATGGTAATACTATGAGTTACCGTACTAGAATTCGTACTCCCAGTTTTCCACATTTACAACAAATTCCTTCTGTTATTCGTGGTAGTTTAATATCAGATTTAATTGTATATTTAGGTAGTATTGATTTTGTTATGTCTGATGTTGATCGATAATTTTTTATAACCCTAATTTTTTAAAACAAATATGAATATATTAAATAATAAATTAAATAATTTAGAATTAATAGCTATTCAATCAGAAAAAAAACATTATGAAGATGCAAAAGCTGTGTCTATTGAAGCATTGAAAATTGTACAGAAATCAAGAGGATGGATATCGGATGCATTAATGCGAGAAATTTCCGAGGTTTTATGTATATCTGTCAGCCAACTAGAGGAAATAGCAACTTTTTATAGTCAAATTTATCGACAGCCAGTAGGTCGATATGTTATAAAATTTTGTGATAGTGTTGTATGTTATATGTTAGGTTGTAATCGTATACAATCTACATTAGAAAATATATTAAAAATTAAACCGGGACAAACTACATTAAATAATAAATTTACAATATTACCTATTTCGTGTTTAGGGAATTGTGATAAAGCACCTGTGATCATGATTAATAATATGACATATACTCATGTTACTGTTTCTGGTATACCAATATTATTAGAGAAATGTAAATGAAAAATATTATTAGAACTCCTGAAACTCATCCTTTAACATGGCGCTTGGATGACATGAATCAATATCCAATTTGGTTAATTGAATATTGTAAAAAAAGTGGATATTCTGCTTTACAAGTAATGTTAAAAAATATGATACCTCAAGATGTTATTAATTTAATTAAAGATTCTGAGTTAAAAGGTAGAGGTGGTGCTGGTTTTTATACCGGTTTGAAATGGAGTTTAATGCCAAAAAAAATACATAATCAACCAAGATATTTGTTATGTAATGCTGATGAAATGGAACCTGGAACTTATAAAGATCGTTTATTATTAGAAAAAATACCGCATCAATTACTTGAAGGGATTATTATTTCTGGTTTTGCAATAGAAGCTTCTATGGCATATATTTTTTTAAGAGGTGAATATATCGATGCGGCACAGAATATTCAAAGGGCTATTGTAGAGGCTAGAAATTTTGGTTACCTAGGAAAAAATATTCTAGGTACAAATTTTAATTTTGATATTGTTTTACATACAGGAGCAGGGAGATATATTTGTGGTGAAGAAACAGCATTAATCAATTCTTTAGAAGGAAATCGAGCTAATCCAAGAATTAAGCCACCTTTTCCAGCTATTATTGGATTATGGGGTAAACCAACATGTGTAAATAATGTTGAAACATTATCTAATGTGCCTGCAATTGTTTTACATGGAGCACATTGGTATAAAAATATATCATCTAGTAATGATCGCGGGACAAAGTTAATGGGTTTTTCAGGACAAGTTAATAATCCTGGTATTTGGGAAGTGCCCTTCGGCATTTCTGCAAGAGAATTGTTAGAAGATTATGCACAAGGTATGAAAACAGGATTTGAACTAAAAGCATGGCAACCTGGTGGTGCTGGAACAAATTTTTTAACTGCAAAAGATATTGATTTAAAAATGGATTTTAAAAGTATTTCAGATGCTGGAAGTCGTTTTGGAACTGGAATGGCAATGGCAGTTGATCATACTATTAATATGGTTTCATTGGTTTTAAATTTAGAACAATTTTTTGCACGAGAATCATGTGGTTTATGTACTCCATGTCGTGAAGGTTTACCATGGATTGTAAAAATTTTATTATCTTTTAAGGATGGTTCCGCTAAAGTATGTGATTTTGATATTTTGGAAGATTTATGTTTTCAACTTGGTCCAGGCAAAACGCTTTGTGCACATGCCCCAGGAGCAATTGGTCCATTATATAGTGCACTAAAATTATTTCGGTTAGATTTTGAGAATTGTATTAGTACTGATAATTCAGAAAATAGTATTAATAAAAAAAAACATATATTCACATTAAATTTATAATATTATTTTTAATAAATGTATTTGCATGTTTTTAAGATAGAATGGTATATTACTTCGGAAATTAATTATTATGGCTATTATTTATATTAATAAAATGCAATATGATGTAAGTTTATCACATAATTTATTACAAACATGTTTAGCATTAAAAATAGACATACCTTATTTTTGTTGGCATCCTGATTTGGGTAGCGTTGGTGTATGTAGATTATGTGCAGTAAAGCATCATAATAATATACATGATGTATCTGGAAGAATTGTAATGTCATGTATGACGCCGATATCAAATAATATGATTATTACAACAGATGATACAGAAGTTAAAAAATTCCGTAAGGGTATTATAGAGTTATTAATGATAAATCACCCACATGATTGTCCAATTTGTGAGGAAGGTGGTCATTGTCATTTACAAGATATGACAGTATTAACTAATCATAATGTTCGACGTTATACATTTCCTAAACGTATACACCGTAATCAATATTTAGGAGAATTTATAACACATCAAATGAATCGTTGTATTGGTTGTTATCGGTGTGTCAGATATTACAAAGATTATGCAGGGGGTACTGATTTTGGAGTGTATGGGATTAGTAATAACATTTATTTTGGGCGTTTTGAGGATGGTTCTTTAGAAAGCGAGCATTCAGGTAATTTAATTGAAGTGTGCCCTACTGGAGTTTTTACAGATAAATTATCTTCTAAGTATTATAATCGAAAATGGGATTTGCAATATGGACCAAGTATATGTCAAAATTGTAGTATTGGTTGCAATATTAGTATTGGTGAAAAATATGGTATTTTGAGTAAAATAGAAAATCGATACCATAAGCATATTAATCGCTATTTTTTATGTGACTTAGGTCGTTTTGGTCATGGTTATACTAATCTTAAGAATCGTTTAAAGTATCCTATTAAATTCGAACATGATAAATATATTTCTTTAAACAAAAATTATGCAATTACGTTAATATCAGATATATTACAGAATGCACGTGGTATAATTGGAATTGGTTCTATGCGTGCTAGTTTAGAGAGTAATTTTGCATTGAGAAAATTGGTAGGTAAAGATAATTTTTCTAGTGGTATGATCGAAAATGATCATCAATGTGTACAGTTAATTATTGATATTTTAAAAAATAGTGGTATATATGTACCAACGTTGTTAGAAGTAGAAGATTATGATATTGTTTTAATTATAGGAGAAGATATTACACAAACTGCACCAAGATTAAGTTTAGCAATTCGACAACTAAGTAAAAAAAATCAAATAGATAATAATGTTAAAAACAATATACCTGAATGGCATAGTGCTGCTATATTAAATATAACTAATAAAAATAAATGTGTTTATATTGTACACACTCATGAAACAAAGTTAGATGATATTTCTGAATTAAAATATTATGCTTCTATAAAAAATCAAGAATTATTTTTGGATATTCTTTGCAAGAAAATTAATAATGTAGCTTATACATATAAAAATATTTCATCTAATATCATAGAGTATATTACATGTATTTATCATGCATTAATGTTGTGTAAAAAGCCTCTTATTATTTCTGGATTACATTCTGGTAGTATTAATTTAATTAAATTAGCAACAAATATTGCAAAAAGTTTACAATATTTAAAGAAAGATGTCGGGTTAATATTATTAACTTCTGGTGCAAATAGTATTGGAGTTGGTTTACTATCAAATATGTCTATCACATCTGCTTTGAAAAATGTCTGTGATGATAAAATTGATACTTTGGTAGTTTTAGAAAATGATTTATATCGTTATAGTACACAAGAATATATTGATTCTATTATTAAAAAACTGAAAAATATAATTGTTTTTGATCATTTAACTACTACTACTACGCAAAAAAGTACTGTATTATTTCCAACAACTAGTTTTATTGAAAGTTCTGGTACTGTTATTAATTATGAAAGTAGAGCACAGAGATTTTTCTCTGCCTTTGATCCTAAATTTTATGATGATAAAACATGTGTTTATCAGGCTTGGGAATGGATATATGAAATATATTATAATATTAATCAAAAAGATCATGTTAATACTACGTTAGATGATGTAATTGAACATTATATTCGTGATATTCCAATCTTTAAAGTTATACAACATGTTGCACCAAACGCAAAATATAGAATTTTAGGTAAAAAAATTGCTCGATCTCCTCATAGAATCAGTAGTAGAACAGCGATATTTTCTGAATTTAACATTCATGAACCAGGGCAAAATAATGATATAAATACTATGTTTTCATTTTCTATGGAAGGTATACAACAACCAAATCAAGATGTAGAATATGTTCCATTTGTTTGGTCTCCAGGATGGAATTCTATACAAGCTTGGAATAAATATATATTTGATAAAAATAATTATAATTCTGGTATGCGTATATTTCAGACAAATGGAGTGAAAAAAGAATATTTTTTTAATAAAATAAATATAACATATGATCAAGATTGTGACTGGAAAATTATACCTTATTATGTATTGTTTGGTAGTGAAGAGTTAAGTCAAAATTCCGATATTATTCGTAATAAATGTTCTGTTTTGTATGCTCTAGTAAATGAAAAATATAGAAATAAATTTTGTTTGAAACAAGATTGTATGATTGAATTTGAATGTTTAGATCAAATATTTCAATTATTAATAAAATTTTCATCTAAAATACCATTAAAAACATTAGGTTTACCTTTAGGTTTTCCCAATATGTCCCGGATTTTATTGGGTTGTACAGTAAAAAATATACGAGGTGTAACATAAAGTATTATGATCATTACACATTTAAATATCATTCATATAATGTATTGTTTTTTTCATGTTTTTTTTACCGTATTAATAATCGTTTTTTGTGGTGCTATGCTGAGTTTTATTGAACGTAGAATATTAGGTTTATTCCAAAATCGATATGGTCCTAATCGCGTAGGGTGGTTTGGATCATTACAATTGGTTGCGGATATGATTAAAATGTTATTTAAGGAAGACTGGATACCTACATTTAGTAAAAAATTAATTTTTATTCTTGCTCCTATTATTGCATTTATTTCATTATTATTAGTGATGGTAGATATACCATTGGATAATAATATTTACATGATTAATTTAAATATAGGAATTTTATTTTTTTTAATTATGTCTTCTTTATCAGTATATGCAATTTTATTTGCTGGATGGTCAAGTAATAATAAATATGCTTTATTAGGTTCAATACGTGCAATAGCACAAACTTTAAGTTATGAAGTTTTTTTGGGTTTATCTATCATGGGTGTTATTGCTAAAGCACATTCTTTTAATTTAATTGAAATTGTATATTCTCAGAAATATATTTGGAATATTATTCCTCAATTTTTTGGTTTTATTACTTTTTTAGTAGCTGGTTTAGCTTTATGTCACCGTCATCCTTTTGATCAGCCTGAATCTGAACAAGAATTAGCTGATGGATATCATATTGAATATTCTGGGATGAAATTTGGTATGTTTTTTATTGGACAATACATATCTATGATGGTGATTTCTTCTATAATAACAGTTATGTTTTTAGGCGGTTGGTTTGGTCCATGGTTACCAGGATACATATGGTTTATTTTAAAAAATGTATTTTTCATTGTATTTTTTATTTTATTACGAGCGGCTTTACCAAGGCCACGTTATGACCAAATTCTTTATTTTGGTTGGATGATTTGTTTGCCAACAACATTAATAAATTTAATTTTCACTGCATTTTTTATATTATTAAATTAATTTTTAGGTATATTTTATGTATATTAAAAACATTATTTTAGGCATAATAACCCAGTTGCGTAGTATTTTTATAACAATGAAGCATGTATTTCAAAAACGTGAAACTATATTATATCCAGATCATCCAATATACCTTGCTCCAAGGTATCGCGGACGTATTGTTTTAACCAAAGATCCTGATGGATATAGTCGTTGTGTAGCATGTAATTTATGTTCTGTTGTATGCCCGGTTAGTTGCATATCTTTACAGAAAACACAAGACCAATCTGGTCGATGGTTTCCTAAATTTTTTAAAATTAATTTTTCACGTTGTATTTTTTGTGGTTTATGTGAAGAAGCGTGTCCAACAACTGCAATTCAATTAACACCTGATTTTGAATTAAGTGATTTTAATAGACAGGATTTGGTTTATAATAAAAAAAACTTGTCTATTTCTGGAACTGGAAAGTATCATAATTATAATTTTTATGAACATACTGGGGTTAAAAATAATAAAAATAATAATATTCATGTTACACCAATTAACATTAAAGATTTATTACCTTAGGAATAATCAATGTATTTAGTTTTTTATTTTTTTGCATTTTGTACTGTATTATTTACTATTTTTTCTATTTTTCAGAAAAATATTATGTATTCGTTACTTTATTTTTTTGTTTCAGTTTTAACAACTTCTTTTATATTTTTTTTATTAGGAAATTACTTGATTGGATCATTGCAAATTATTATTTATGCTGGAGCAATTTTAGTGTTATTTGTTTTTGTAGTGATGCTATTAAATTTCGATGAATTAGAAGAAAAATTATATCATACAAAGTACAATTATTATTTTTTTACATTTTTATCTTTTTTTATATTTTTTTTATTGTATAAGATTTTTTTTTATCTACATGGAAGTTATGTTTATCAAATAATTAGTAATATTAATATTTTAGGGAAGTTTTTATTTGAACCATATATCTTAATTATTGAATTTGTATCAATTTTATTATTATCAATTATTGTTGTGATTATTTTAATTGCAAAAAGTAAACATTAATAATCTTTTTGGATTTATAACATATGGGACATAATTTATATGGTTTCTTTATTTAATTGTCTAGTTTTATCTATATTATTGTTTTTATTAGGATTTAGTTCAATTATTATACATGACAATTTATTATCTGTTTTTATTGGTTTAGAAATTATCATGAATGCTATTACTTTGTTATTAGTTGTAATGAGTAATTATTGGCATAATATGGATGGTCAAATTATGTATATTTTATCTATTACACTTACTGCTATAGAAGCAAGTATTAGTTTAACATTGTTAATACAGTATTTCAGAAAAACTACTACTTTAAATGTTAATAAATTAAGTGAGATTATTGAATGAATACAATTTCTTTAGTAATGTTATTTCCTATGATTAGTTTTTTTTGTTTGTTTTTTTTGAAAAATTTTTTATCCTATACAGTTAGTGTTATTATTAGTTTGAGTTCTATACTATTATCCATGATAACAGTATTTTTTTTGGGATATTTTTTTTTAAAAGGGCAAAATCAAATCATAGAAAATATGGTGTGGATATTATGGGATATTAAAGATTTTACAGTTGATATTTGTTTTTTAATTGATAATTTAACTTTTGTATTTTTAGTTATGATTATTTGTGTTGCATTTTTGGTTTGTGTATTTTCTGTTTGGTATATGCGATTTAAAAATGATAATATTATGTTTTTTGCATTGATTAGTTTATTTATCGTGAATATGTTAGTTTTAGTTTTATCGAATAATTTTATTATTATGTATATAGGTTGGGAGGGTATTAGTATTTGTTCATATTTATTAATAAATTTTTATTATTTTAAGAGTTATGTGAATACTGCTGCTATTACATCTTTTCTTTTTACTAAAATTGGTGATCTATTTTTAATAATAGGGATTATATTATTATACATTCACTATCATAGTGTAAATTTTTATGAAATAGATTTTTTAACAAAAGTTTATTTAATAAAATCAAATTCATTGTTATTATGTATTAATGCATTATTATTAATAGGGGCAATTGGTAAATCTGCACAAGTACCATTACAAATATGGTTACCAGAAGCTATGGTGGGTCCAGCTCCAGTTTCTGCTTTAATTCATGCTGCTACTATGGTAACTGCTGGTATTTACTTAATTGTACGAAATCATAGTTTGTTTATATTAACACCTAATATTTTATATATTATTGGTATTATAGGTAGTATAACATTGTTATTTTCTAGTCTTGTAGCTTTGGTAGAATGTGATATTAAGCGAATATTAGCATATTCTACAATGAGTCAAATTGGATATATGTTTATTGCTATAAGTGTAGGTGCATGGAATGCCGCTATTGTACATTTAATTGTACATGCTATGTTTAAAGCATTATTATTTTTGTCAGCTGGAATTTTAATTATGAAATGTCATAATGAACAAAATATTTATTTTATGGGTAATAAATTATATAAAATATTTCCTTTTGTATATTATTGTTTTCTAATAGGAGGTGCTGCTTTATCAGGTTTTCCAATTTTAACATTAGGGTTTTATAGTAAAGATGAAATATTATTTTGTATTTATAATTACCATAATATATTTTTTTTTATTACAGCAATATTATCAGTGTTCTGTACTACTTTTTATATTTTTCGTTTGATTTTTATTACATTTCATACACAGAATAAAGGTAAAAATATAGATGTATCAATTAATTTTTTTCAATATTTTCCGTTAAGTGTTTTTGCGATTTTTTCTACATATTTTGGTAAATATATTATTCCTAATCTATGTGGTATGTTTCCATTAATAATAATGTTACATAATTATGATAAAGTATATTTAGAAATTTTATCTAGTTTATTTGTAATTTTTAGTATTGGTGTAGCATATTATTTGTATATTTTAAATGTTAATTTAATATCTACAACATTTACAATAAAAATTTTACATGATTTGTTATGTATAATTAAAAATACTAATTTTGGTTTTTCATGTATTTATAGTTTATTATTTACAAATTTATATCTAAGAATAGCATATTTTTTGTCAAAAAAACCATTTAATATATTTAATAATTTTATTTTATTGTTTATTCAGAAAATATATTTTTTACTTTCATATACTGTAAATACATCGTTTAATTTTTGTATTATGATCATAGTGTATTATTTAATTTCTGTAATTTTATTTATTGTTTTATTGTAATTCAATAAATATTTACTTAAGTGGATATATGTATTTTTTGTATTATTTATATGAAATATTTTACATAATTAATAGGAATTGTAATATATGTTAATTTTTTTACTGATCATTCCATTATTGGGTAGTTTATTTTGTTGGATATTTGGTCGTCAATATTATAAATTTGCTAGATTTTTTGCTTTATCAACGGTTATTTGTTTATTGGTATTATCCGGTTTAATTTGGTTTAAATATTTTTATCACTATAATTTGCAATTATATCATACTTATTGGAATGATGAATTAATAATTCCGTGGATACCACAATTAGGTATAGATTTACATTTGGCTATAGATGGTTTATCATTCATGATGGTTGTTCTGACTAGTATTTTAGGTGTAGTTGCTATTTTATGTTCGTTTTATGAAAAGAAACAAAATGAAGGATTATTTTATTTCAATTTATTGTTTATGATGTTTGGTACAATTGGTGTATTATTATCTATTGATTTATTTTTGTTTTTTTGTTTTTGGGAAATTATGATAATTCCTATGTATTTTTTAATAATTTTTTGGGGGCATCCAAAATATACCAAAAAACAAAAAATCTATACTGCTAATCAATTTTTAATCTATACGCAAATATCTAGTATGATTATGTTATTTTCCATTCTATTATTATCATATAATTATTATTATCAGACAAATATTTGGACATTCGATTATAATCGATTTATTAATTATTCGATTCCTTTGCCATTAGAATATATAATTATGTTAGGTTTTTTTGTTGCATTTGCAGTTAAAATGCCTATTGTTCCGTTTCATGGATGGCTTTTAAATTGTCATAGTCAATCGTCTGTAGATGGTTCTTTTGATTTACTTGGTATGTTAATTAAAGTTTCTGCTTATGGATTATTACGTTTTAACATGCATTTATTTAAAAATTCTTCTAATCATTTTTATTTCGTAATTATAACTTTAGGTATAGTAACGATTTTTTATGGTGCGTGGATGGCATTTTGCGAAGTTAATATAAAAAAAATTATTGCTTATAGTTCTATATCACATATGGGTTTTATTTTAATTACAATATATTGTAATAATGTGTTTGCATATTATGGAGCAATTATTCAAATTATTTTTGGATCATTTACAACATCTGCTATATTTGTTTTATTAAGTCAATTATATCGGTGTACTAAAACAAATATTATTACACAGATGGGTGGTTTATATTCTCATGTAAACTGGATACCAAGTTTTTTTTTATTTTTTTTATTTGCAAATTTAAACCTTCCAGGGACAATTAATTTTGTTGGTGAAGTTATGGCATTAACTGGAATTTTTATTTATGAACCTTATATAGGATGTATTTTAGTTTTTAGTTTATTTTTTTCGGTAATATATTCTTTAAATATAGTACATAAAATGTTTTACGGTCCTGTAAAAAATAACGATTCTATGGATTTTAGGCAAATTAATTGTGTTGAGTTTTTTATTATATTTCTTTTTATAGTTATAACTCTCATTTTAGGTATATATCCAAACAATATTTTACAGATTGTTAAGTTTTCTATTGAATAAAATAAATTACTGTTTCATTTTATAAGAGTGATTATTTATATGTTTATACCGAATACTAAAGTAATAGCTTTAATTCCATTATTTATTTTGATGACTAGTATTTTTATAATTATGTTTTCTATTATTTTTAAGAGAAATCATGTTTTTGTTTTTTGTACCACTTTTTTTAGTCTGTTTTTACTGTTAATATCATTATTTTTTATTTATTATATTATTCCAATTACTATTACTTCGTTATTATATATTAATTTTTATTCCCTGATATATATTACAATGGTAATATTATCTAGTATTATTATGATTTTTGTTTCTTATTTTTTTTTAGAAAATTTTACTACACATAAAGAAGAATTTTATGTATTAATATTATCTTCTATTATTGGTGCTATAATCTTAATTGAAGCAAATCATATGTTTACAATATTTATTGGTATAGAATTATTATCTTTTCCTATTTTTGGTTTAATGACATATTCTTTTAAAAAAAATACAGTGATACAAGTAATATTAAAATATGTATTGCTATCTAGTGTCATCACATCTTTTTCATTGTTTGGTATTACATTAATATATTTTATATGTGGTACATTGAAATTAAATTATATTAAAATTGCATTTTTAATTAATAATGTATACATGAATAAAATTTTATTAATTGGTGTGTTATTTTTATTAACATCGTTGTTTTTTAAATTATCATTATTTCCATTACATTTTTGGGTTGCTGATGTTTATCAAAATGTTGTTCCAGTATTATTAATTTATTCTGTAACAGTAGTTAAAATTGCAGTTTTCTCAGTATTAATTAAGTTATTTATATATTTTCCACATAATCAATGTCAAGTATTATATTTATTGATTGAGATATTATCAATATTATCTATTGTTTTTGGTAGCATTATGACGGCATTCCAAAATAATATTAAAAAATTATTTGGTTATTCTTCTATTGTGCATATAGGTTATATATTAACTACATTATTAGTTATGCAGGATCATTATATTGCAAATGAAGTAGCAATAATATATCTAATAAATTATACAATGAGTAGTATTGGTATATTTAGTGCGTTAAGTTTATTAATATTATATAATAAAGATGCTAATTTTAATTTAAAAAAATTATCTGTATATCACACGATATTAAAAGAAAAACCTATTTTAAGTGCTGCACTTATTATAATTATTTTTTCTTTTGCAGGTATACCATTAACATATGGTTTTATTACAAAAATGTTAATTTTATTTATTATAATACAGAAAAAATTTTGGTTTTTATTATTTTCTATAATTATTACTTCTGGTTTTGGTATATATTACTATTTAAAAATAATATTACATTTATATAATACAAAAAATGTTATACAATTGTATCATATGAAATCTTACAAAATAATTGAATTTTTTATTATTTTAATTAGTATAATGATTATTATTTTTGGAATTTTTCCTCAAATTATTATGGATGTATTAAGATTATATAATTTATAAAATACATAATGTATAATTTCAAAATTTTATGTTACAATTTATTTTTTATTTAGTATAAAAAATTTTGTTTTACTTTTTTAGTATACAGTATACGAAAAATTTTTTAATTTATTTATTTAATAACTAGTATGTAATATATATTTTTTATAAAAGATTCATGATATGATAAGATTGATATATGTAGTATTATTTTTTAAAATTTATGAAAAAAAAATGTTTTGATCAACAACAATTATTATTACAATGGTTAAAATATATTAAAGTAATATGCATAAAAAAATATAATAATTCTATAGATAATGTTCAATATATTGCAAAAAAACTTAATTTAATTAAATGGTCAGCATTTATTATTACGGTATCTGGTACTAATGGTAAAGGTAGTACATCCACTGTCTTAGAAAGCATTTTTTTAAATATGGGTCATAAAGTTGGATTATATTCTTCTCCACATTTATTTAATTATTATGAAAGAATACGAGTTAATGGGCGGTATATTAAGGATCCAATAGTGCATATTATGGCATTTCAAAGAATAGTATTAGTCTCTAAACATATTCCATTGTCTTATTTTGAATTTATTACTCTTGCGGCATTATTAATATTTCAGTGTAATAATTTAAATATCATAATTATGGAAGTTGGTTTGGGTGGTAGATTAGATGCAACAAATATTATTGATGCAAGTATAGCAATTATTACAAATATCGATTTAGAACATACATATCTTTTAGGATGTACAAGATATAGTATAGGATATGAAAAATCTGGTATATTTCGTAATAATATTATTGCTATAGTTGGAGATAATGATATTCCTTATTCTATTTATCAAACAGCAAATATTCTTAAAGTTTGTCTAAATCGTATTAAATATGAATGGTATTGGTTTGAATCTAAATATAGTTGGTATTTTGCTGACCAAAAAGGTATTTTAAGTAATTTACCTGTACCTAAAATATCTTTACCTAGTGCTGCTATTGCAGTAGCAGCTGTACGTACTACACATTTTAATATTAGTAAAAAAATTATTATTCGTTCATTAAATGAAGTATTTTTACCAGGTAGATTTCATACAATTTATCAAAAACCGCGTATTATAGTTGATGTTGCACATAATGCACATGCAACACATTATTTAAGCAAAAAATTAAAAAGATTGTTAACTAATACACGTATGAAAATTTATGGTATTTTTGGAATTTTGTCTGATAAAGATATTAGAAATACCGTTTTTCATTTAATGGAGATTATTGATTATTGGTATTATACAATTTTGAATACTAATCGTACTGCTACAGCCAACAATATAATGCAAGTTTTACCGAAAAATGCTATTTTTTCGGTGAGTATAAAAGATGCAATATATGATCTAATATATAAAGTCCAAAAAGAAGATATCATTTTAGTATTTGGATCTTTTTTTGCTGTTTCAGAAGCGATGACAGCAATTCGTATGTTATATGATCAAGTATAAAATATTTTTATTTTCTTAAATTAAAAGTCGTATATTTTTTATATTCAAACATTGCTGAAATGGATTCCTCATTACTAATCCTACGAATAGCTTCTGCTAACATTGTAGATAAAGTTAATGTTCGGACTTTACTGTGTTGTTTTACTTCTTTCGATAATGGAATTGTATCACAAACAATAATTTCATCAATATATGTTTTCTGGATATTTTTTAGAATATTTCCAGAAAACACAGGGTGTGTTGCATATGCGAACACTTTATTTGCTCCGTTTTTTTTTAATGCCCGAGCAGCTTTACATAATGTTCCTCCAGTATCAATCATATCATCTACTAAAATACAATCTCTATTTGAAACATCTCCAATAATATTCATTACTTGTGCAACATTTTTACGTGGTCTTCTTTTATCAATGATTGCCATATCAGTATCATTTAATAATTTTGCAATTGCTCGTGCGCGAATTACTCCGCCAATATCCGGAGAAACAATAATTGGATCTTTTAAATTTAGATTTAACATATCTTCTAATAAAACGAAACTTCCAAATACATTGTCTACTGGTACATCAAAAAACCCTTGAATCTGTTCTGCATGTAAATCTACAGTGAGAATACGATCAATACCTACACTAGATAAAAAATCTGCAATTATTTTAGCGGTTATTGGGACACGTGTTGATCTTACTCTACGATCTTGTCTTGCATATCCAAAATATGGAATTACTGCAGTAATACGCCCAGCTGATGCTCTTCGTAAAGCATCTATAATAACTGCTAATTCAATAATATTATCATTTGTAGGATAGCAGGTTGATTGAATAATAAAGATATCATCTCCACGCACATTTTCATTAATTTGTACACTAATTTCTCCGTCGCTGAAACGGCTTACGGTTGCATCTCCAAGATGACTATATAATTTATTTGCAATTAATTTAGCTAAAATTGGGATTGAATTACCAGAAAATATTTTCATGTTTAGCATAAACTATCTCATATTTATGAATATATTAAGTAGTATTTTTTACAGTATATAAAATATGTTCAATATTATACAATAATATTATTATTATAGTGTATTATAATGGTTGTATTAATATTTATTGCAGTTGTTTTAAGAAAATATTTTTATAAATTGTATTTATATATCGTATTAAAGTAAGGATAAATCTAATTTTGAAAACATCTATTATAAATAAATTAGAACAATTACATATTAAATTAAAAAAAATTGAAGAATTAATTACAGATCAAGAAATTATTTCTAATCAAATACGATTTAAAAAATTATCAAAAGAATATCTGAAATTATCAACTTTAATTACTGTTTTTTTAGAATGGAAAAATATAAAAAAGGAAATTAAGTTAACTAAAAAATTACTTAGTGATTCTGAAATGTATGATATGGCTGAAGATGAATTAAAAATTTTACATGTTAAAGAGATGAATTTAAAAATAAAAATTAAAAATATGCTTTTACCTAATGATGATAATGAATATAAAAGTTGTTTTATTGAAATTAGAGCTGCTACCGGAGGTGATGAAGCTGCAATGTTTGCTGGTGATTTATTTAAAATGTATGGTCGGTATGCAGAATATAATAACTGGATTACTAAAATCATTAGTAGTCATATGAGTGAAAAAGGAGGATTTAAAGAAGTGATTTTAAAAATTACTGGTATAGGAGCATGCAAAAAATTAAAATTTGAGTCTGGAGGACATCGTGTACAACGTGTTCCTAAAACAGAATCACAGGGTAGAATACATACATCAACTTGTACAGTTGCTGTTATTCCTGTTGTTAAAGTATCTACAGAAGTTGTTATACATAATTCTGATTTAAAAATTGATACATTTCGGTCTTCTGGTGCAGGTGGACAACATGTTAATACTACTGATTCTGCAATTCGAATTACACATTTACCGACTGGTACTGTAGTAGAATGTCAGGATGAAAGATCACAACATAAAAATAAATCTAAAGCACTATCTATTTTAATATCTAGAATTCATGCACATAAAGTTGCACAACGTAATAAGAAAAATTCTTTAATTCGGAAAAATCTATTAGGAACAGGCGATCGATCGGACCGTAATAGAACATATAATTTTCCAAAAAATCGAGTTACTGATCATCGTATTAATTTAAGTGTGTATTGTTTGGACGATGTTTTAAATGGTAATTTAGATCTTTTAATAGAACCAATAATGCAAGAATATAATGCTAAACTTTTGTTAAAATTTGTAAAATAATTTAATATGCAAATTAATTTTTGGATAGAATATGGTATAAGATTATTATCTTATTCAAAAACACCAAGATTAGATACTGAATTATTTATTAGTTATGTTCTTCGTAAATCACGTACTTGGATTACGATATTTGATAATTTTATATTAAATTCTGATCAGATTTTTTTATTAAAAAAATTATTATATCGACGTTTGTGCGGTGAACCTGTTGCATATATAATTTGTAAAAAAGAATTTTGGTCTTTATCATTACTTGTTTCAAAAGATACATTAATTCCTAGATCAGAAACAGAAATTTTAGTGTATCATAGTTTAGGTCGATTAAAACAAGGAGATTATGTTTTAGATTTAGGTACAGGATGTGGTGCAATTGCTTTATCTATAGCACTCGAAAATCCAAATTGTACTATTTTTGGTATTGATTGTATTAATAATGCAATTCAGATTTCTAAAAAGAATGCTGATAATTTTAATATTAAAAATGTTAAATTTTTTTATAGTAATTGGTTTTCTTGTTTAAATAGAAAGTTTAATTTGATTGTAAGTAATCCACCATATTTAAGTTATAATGAAAAATCATCTTTATCAAGAGAGTTATTTTTTGAACCAGATATTGCATTATTTTCTAAGCAGCATGGTATATCAGAAATTAAGTATATTATTAATCATTCTAAAAAATATTTATTTTTTAATGGTTGGTTATTAATTGAACATGGATATAAACAAAGTAAAATAGTATATCAATTATTTAAAAAAAATAATTTTTATAATATTAAAACATATCAAGATTATTTAGGTTATCCACGTATTACAGTAGGTCAGAAAATCTGTTAGTTATATTTTTAAGATATTTGATAAATATCATAAATAGGGTTAAATGATATTCATTTTTATTAAATTTAGTTTATATGAATTTTATATTACATACTTTAAGTGGGAATATATGTTAAAAAACTTAGTTTTAGTATTTAATTGTGGCAGTTCATCTGTAAAATTCTCTATTTTAGACCCAATTCATAATAAAAAATATTTATTTGGTATAGTTGAAAGATTATATTTGAATGAATCATGTGTGACTTGGCATGTACATAAAAAAAAAAAAACAGTGTTAATTGGTAATAACGTTTCTCATAATCAGGCATTAAAATTTATTATTAAAGTTATTTTTACAAAATATGATGATTTAATATCAAGTATTCAATATATTGGACATCGTGTTGTACATGGGGGTAATCAATTAATTAAATCAGTTATTATTAATGATACGATAATACAAAAAATTCAGGAAAATAGTGTATTTGCTCCGTTACATAATCCAATGAATATATTAGGTATACAAGCTTCTATCCAATATTTTCCAGATTTAAAAAAAAAAAATGTTGCAGTACTAGATACTTCGTTTTATCATTCTCTTCCGGATTTTTCTTATTTGTATGCTATACCATATAAATTTTATAAAAAATATCATATTCGTCGTTATGGTGCACACGGTATTAGTCATTTATATATTGCTCACAAGACTTCAGATTTATTAAATATTAAGTTTAATAATTTAAATATTATTACTTGTCATTTAGGAGGGGGTTCATCAATAACTGCTATTCGTAATGGTTTATGTATAGATACGTCTATGGGTTTAACACCATTAGAGGGTTTAGTGATGGGTACAAGGAGTGGTGATATAGATCCTTCTGTAGTTTTTTTTATGTATGATATATTAGGAAAAAGTATGGATGAGATACAGCATATTTTAATTAATAAATCTGGTATTCTTGGTTTGACGAATGGTCTAACTAGTGATTTTAGATATATTGAGGAAAAATATTATTCGAAATTTCAGGCATATAGAATAATGAATTTATTTTGTTATAGATTATCTAAATATATTGGTTCATATGCCGCTTCATTAGAAGGTAAATTAGATGCTATTGTTTTTACAGGAGGTATTGGTGAAAATTCTGCTTTAACACGTGCATTAGTATTATCAAGATTAGAATTTCTTGGTTTAAAAATAGATAATAATTTAAATTATCAGCCAAATTTGAATAAATCACGTTTTATTAATAAAAAAAATACAATTCCACTTTTAGTGATACCGACTAATGAGGAATTTATTATTGCTAAAGAAACAATACAGTTATTTTTATGATTTTACTATTTATGAATAGTAATAATTATTAAAATAAAAATATTAATGAATTTTATATGCGAGATTTTTATGACGCGTACTATTATGTTAGTTCCGATTGGAAATAGTGTCGGTCTTACAACGGTTAGTGTAAGTTTATTAAAATTAGTTTACGAAAATAAACTCAGTGCAATTTTTTTTAAACCATTTCCTGATATTTTGAATGATATTGATGATACTGCTAATATTGTAAATAGGAATTTTGGTATTCCCAGCATTAAACCCGTTTTACCTGTAAACACAATGTTTTTATCAGATAGAGAATATGTTAAAAAATTAATACAAGATAATTTAGATTTATATTATTCATATTACAATAAGTATGATATTATTTTCATTGAAGGTAAGAAAAACAGTAATTTAAAATATTATATACATGATTTAAATTTAAAATTTTTATATCATACACGATGTGAGTTAATTATTTATAATGTTAATTATAATGATTTTTATAAAGAATTTTTGTTTTATAAAAAAAAGTATGATATTAGGAATCGTATTATTGGTATAATTAATAATTTTTATGATATTTCTATAAAAAAATATAATGATATTCTATTTTCTCCATATTCTTTAATAAATCACCATATACATCTTAATAGAAAATCAGTTGTTGTATCAAATATTCCATGGAATAAAAAGTTAATATATTTTCCTATATATGCAATATTTAAATTAATTAAAATAGAAAATATTTTAAAAAAGTATACAATAAATCAAATTGATTCATTTGTTTTATATGATCAATTTTTTTTTAATATGTCCAATCATATTTTTAATTCTGTTTTATTAATTCCTTTTTATAAATTTATTAAAAAATACCAATCGTTATGTGTAATATTAGAATGTAATATTTTACATTCTATTATATTAACTGATTGTAATAAATATGATATATGTAATTTTAGTATACTTAAAAAACAATTTAAGTATAAAATCTTATTATTTTATACTAAATCAAAATTTGATCAGGTAATACTGTCTATTCATATGTTTCATAAAAATATGATCATAAATGATAAAATTTATCTTAATTCAGTAATATTACATTTTACTAATTATATAAATAAAAAATTTATTTTTCGTTTATTAGTTCATACTAGAAAACAAATTATTCATTTTTCACAGAATGTATTTCAACAGTATTTAATTGAAAAAGCAAAAAATAAAAATAGTCATATTTTATTACCAGAAGGTTCAGAAGAACGTATTATACATGCTGCAAGTATTGTATCGAATTTAGGAATTGTGCAATGTACATTGTTAGGTAATAAAAAAATAATACATCAAATTGCTAAAAAAAACGGGTGGAATATTAATAATAATATTAATATTATTAATCCGATAAATATTTATAAAAACTATATTGAAAAGTTATTTGTATTACGAGCTCACAAAGGTATAACATGGAAATTATCAGAAAAATATGTTCAAGATCATATGGTATTAGGTTCATTATTGTTATTAGAAAACGAAGTTGATGGTGTAGTATGTGGTGTAAAGTATACTACTGCTGAAGTTTTACGTACTGCAATTCAATTAATTGGAATAAAAAAAAATATTTATAGTAATTCACCTATAGTATCATCTTCTTTTTTTATGTTGTTAAAGAGTAGTATATTATTATATAGCGATTGTGCAGTAAATATTGATCCGAACATAAAACAATTAGTAAATATTGTTTTGGATACTTCTGATTTAGCGATTTTATTTGATATCAAACCAAAAATAGCTATGTTATCTTATTCTACTGGTATTTCTGGTTCAGGTGATACTGTTGAAAAAGTACGAAAAGCAACTTGTTTAGTAAAAAAAATACGACCCGATTTAACAATCGATGGTCCCATTCAATACGATGCTGCAATCAATCCTAATATTTCAAATATTAAGTTACCTAAATCATGTTTACATGGACAAGCAAATGTTTTTATTTTTCCTGATCTAAATTCTGGTAATATTACTTATAAAGCTGTTCAACAATCTTTAAATATATCTTCTATCGGACCTATTTTACAAGGTTTAATGAAACCGGTAAATGATCTTTCAAGGGGTGCTACCGTAAATGATATTGTATATACTATCCTTGTTACTGCAATTCAAAAAATTACATGATTACTTTAATATTATTTTATGAAAAATTATTTTTTTAATATGATTAAATTAGTATTATAATATTACTTTTTGCTCTACATGAGCATGCAAGAATATTTCCTTTCGGTACGTAAGCTATACTTTTTTTAAATTGATATATTTTTCCATATACTAATTTTATACTACAACTACCACAATACCCGGAATTACATTGATAAAATATATCTATATGATTTATTAATAATATTTGTAATATTGATAATTTTTGTTGTTCTGGTCGAATATAATATTTTTTATTATATATTTCAATAATATAATCTTTTTTTTTATAGTTTAAATTTTTTAAATTCATCTTTTGAAATTTCACAATCTATTTGATTTGTTAAGTAAGAACTTGCTTCAACTTCTTGCGGAGCAACTTGTACGTTGTCTGAAATTAACCAATTATTAATCCATGGAATTGGATTTTTAATTCTGGGAAATATTGGTGTTAAATCAATTGCTTCCATTCTGAGGTTTGTAATATATTCTATATATTTAAACATAATGTCTTTATTTAGTCCTAAAATAGATCCATTCTGAAAGAGATATTCAGCCCATGTTTTTTCTTGTTCTGCTGATGTTTGAAATAGGTTAATGGTTTTTTTTTTACATTCTTTTATTATTTTTACCATTTCTGAATCATTTTCATGATTTTTTAAGATATTTATAATATGTTGCGTACCCGTTAAATGTAAAGATTCATCTCGTGCTATTAATCGAATAATTTTAGCATTACCTTCCATTAGTTTTTTTTCAGCAAATGCAAAAGAACAGGCAAAACTAACATAAAAACGTATTGCTTCTAACACATTGACGCTGATTAGACATAAATATAATGCTTTTTTAATAGTTTTTAAATTAATTTTTATAACATTATTTTTATTATTTTTATAATTTCCTTCTCCAAATAAATTCCAGTAATTTGTCATATTGATTAAAGTATCATAATAATAAGATATGTTTTTAGCACGTTCGTAAATATTTTTATTAGAAATAATTTTATTAAATATATCTGATGGACAATTTGTAATGTTCCGGATAATATGTGTGTATGATCTTGAATGAATAGTTTCTGAAAATGACCATGTTTCTACCCATGTTTCTAATTCAGGTAATGAAATAATAGGTAGAAATGCTATATTTGGACTTCTTCCTTGAATGGAATCTAATAAAGTTTGGTATTTTAAATTGCTAATAAAAATGTGTTTTTCATGTTTTGGTAATGATAAAAAGTCTATTCGATCTTTTGATAAATCAATTTCTTCTGGTCTCCAAAAAAAAGATAATTGTTTTTCTATTAAATTTTCGAAAATATGGTATTTTTGTTGGTCATATCTAGCAATATTTACAGATTGTCCAAAAAACATTGGTTCTTTTAATTGATCGTTATTTTTTCTAGAAAATGTGGTATATGACATATTTTTACCTAAGTATTTATGTTAGATTTTTATAATATTTTATATTATAATATACATGCTCCATCACTACAATAATATTCTTGACTATAATCTTTATTTTTTTTTTGATACTGATTTAAATCATCCCGGGTATTTTGATAATATAATGTTTTTAAACCTAATTTATATGCAATTAATAAATCTTGTAAAAGTATTTTAATTGGTATTTTATTGTTTGGAAATTTTGAAGGGTCATAATTTGTATTTGCTGAAATTGATTGATCAACAAATTTTTGCATGATACCAACTAAATTTAAATATCCTTGATTATTTGGCATATCCCATAGTAGTTCATATTTATTTTTTAATTTCGTATATTCAGGTACTACTTGTTTTAACATACCATCTTTAGAAGCTTTAATGGTAATATACCCTCTTGGTGGTTCAATTCCATTAGTAGCATTAGCAATTTGTGATGATGTTTCTGTAGGCATAATTGCTGAAACTGTAGAATTACGTAAACCATACTTTTTAATTTTTTCTCTTAATTTATTCCAATTTAATTGCAAATTTTGTTTACAAATTAAATCAACATTTTTTTTATAAGTATCTATTGGTAATATTCCTTTAGAATAATTTGTTTGGTAAAATAAAGCACATGGACCTTTTTCTTTAGATAGTTTATAAGATGCCTGTAATAAATAATATTGTATATGTTCAAATGTGATATGTGTTAAATTATTAGCGCTACCATCTGAATATTTTACGTTATTTTTAGCTAAATAACATGCAAAATTTATTACTCCAATTCCTATTGAACGTCTATTTTGAGCACCATTTTTTGCAGAAATGATAGGATATAATTGATAATCAATAATTTCATCTAATGCCCTAACTAACAAATCAGATAATTTTTTTAATTCAATTAAATGTTTAATACAACCTAAATTCAATGCTGATAGTATACATAATGCAATTTCTGCATTTTTATCATTAAGATCGTTTATTGGACTTGTCGGAAGGGTAATTTCTAAACATAAGTTTGATTGTTTGATAGGAGCGTATTTTGGATTGAATGCACTGTGTGTATTACAGTGATCTACATTTTGTATATAAATTCGACCTGTAGATGTACGTTCTTTCATAATTAAAGAGAATAAATCAACAGATTTAATTTTTTTCTTGCGAATGTGGATGTTATTTTCATATTGTATATATAGTTCTTCAAATTTTTTCTGGTCAGAAAAGAAATAATGATATAATTTTGGAACATCAGATGGACTAAATAATGTAATATATTGTTGATTAATTAGTCTTTGGTACATTATTTTATTAATTTGTACACAATAATCCACATGTCTTACACGATTTTCTTCAATTCCTCGATTATTTTTTAATACAATGAGACTTTCAATTTCTAAATGCCAAATTGGATAAAATAATGTTGCTGCTCCTCCTCTTATACCTCCTTGTGAACATGATTTTACAGCTGTTTGAAAATATTTATAAAAAGGTATACATCCTGTATGAAAATTTTCACCATTTCTAATGGGACTACCAATTGCGCGTATTTGGCCCACATTAATTCCAATTCCTGCTTTTTGTGAAATATATTTTACTATAGAACTTGCAGTGGCATTAATAGAATTTAAGCTATCTGAACACTCAATTAATACACATGAACTAAATTGTCTAGTTAGTGTACGTACTCCAGACATGATAGGTGTTGGTAAAGAAATTTTAAATTTCGAAATAGCATCATAAAAGTTTTTTATATATTGCATTTTTTTTTCTTTTGGATACCTAATAAATAAACAAGCAGAAATTAATATATACAAAAATTGTGCACTTTCATATATTTTTCCAGTAATGCGATTTTGAATAAGATATTTCCCTTCTAGTTGTTTTACTGCAGAGTAGGCAAAATTCATATCGCGATCATGCTTTATAAAATTGTTCATAATATAATATTCTTCTTTAGAATATTTTTTTATTAATATTGGATCATATTTTTTTAATTTTACCATTTTTTTTACATGTTTATATAAACTTGGTGGACTAAATTGTCCAAATGCTTTTTTACGTAATTGAAAAATTGTTAACCGTGCAGCCATATATTGATAATCTGGAGTATCTTGAGAAATAAGGTCTGCTGTAGTTTTGATAATGATATTATGAATATGTATTGTTTTAATTTCGTTGTAGAATTGTATTTTTGATTTTTTTATAATTTTTATTATTGAAATATTTTTTAACTTTTTAGATGCTCGGTTTAACATGGTTGATATTTTACAAAAATTTATTTTTTCTTTTTTACCGTTCTTTTTTGTTACTACTAAAATATTTTCCATTGTGTATTACCTAATTATTTTTCACTTGATAAATAAAATATTTTATTGAATATAAAAATATTATATTAATAGGATATATTAAGTTTATTATTAGAAATTTTTTGTAATGCTACAACTTTTTCATTTTTTGTAGTTCGGATTAAAATGACACCTTGTGTATTTCTACCTAAAATTCTAATTTCAGATACATTTGTACGTACTAATGTTCCGGCATTAGTAATCATCATAATTTGATCTTTTTCAGAAACTGGAATTGCACTAATTACAACGCCATTTTTTTTAGTAATTTTAATAGAACGTACGCCTTTTGTTGCTCTTGATTTGATAGGAAAATTTTCAACTTTTGTTCTTTTTCCATATCCATTTTCTGTCATTGTTAAAATTGTTTCATTTTTATGCGGAACGAGTAATGATACTACTTGGTCATTTTTATCAAGATTAATACCGCGAATACCATATGCAGTTCTACCCATTTTTCTTACTTCCTTTTCTGAAAAATGAACAACTTTACCTTTTTTACTAAAAAGCATAATATTATCTAAACCGTTTGTTACTTCTGCGCCAATTAATTCATCCTTGTCTTTAAGATGAATTGCCATCATACCAGTTGACCTTGGTTTTTTAAAAATATTAAGTGGAGTTTTTTTCACAATACCATTTGCAGTTAACATAAAAACATTTTTATTACTTGTAGCTTTACTTAAATTTAAAATAGCAGTAATACGTTCTTTTTTACTTAATGGTATTAAATTAATAATCGGTCTTCCTCTGGCATGTCGACTTGCTTCAGGTAATTGATATACTTTAATTCTATATAAAGTACCTTTATTGGAAAAACACAAAATAGTATCATGTGTATTAGTAATTAATAATGTTTCTATACAATCTTTTTCTTTAGTTTTTGCAGCAGAACGTCCTTTTCCTCCTCGATGTTGTGTGACGTAATCTGATAACGGTTGATATTTCACATATCCTGAATGTGATAAAGTTACTACTACATCTTCTTTTGTTATCATATCTTCTATTTCAACTTCAGTATTATGTTCAATAATTTCTGTTTTTCTTTTATCACCAAATTTATTTTGTATAACTTTTAATTCGTTTTTTATAATTTCTAACATATCATGATGATTGTTTAAAATACATGATAATGATTCTATTTTTTTTATTAAACTATTATGTTCTTGTAAAATACGATCTTGTTCTAATGTTGTTAATTTTTGTAATTTTAATTCAAGAATAGATTGCACTTGTTTATTACTAAATTGATAGTCTGTATTTTTTTGTTGATTATTTTGTATTGATTCGTTTTTTTGTGTATTAAGTACGTTACATAATTGATTATTTATTGGCCATTTTTGAGATAATAATGCTTTTCGTGCCAATTTTGGTTGATTAGATTTTTTTATAATTTCAATAATTTGATTAATATTACTTATAGCAATAGTTAATCCTTGTAAGATATGTATTTTTTTTTTTGCTTTTTTTAATTCAAATATACTTCTTCTTGTAATAATATTTTCTCTATGTAATAAGAAACATTTTAGAATATTTTTTAGAGACATAATTTTAGGTTGGCCATAGTATAAAGCAACCATATTAATTCCAAAGGATATTTGCATTTGTGTTAACATGTATAATTGATTTAATAATATTTCTTTAATAGTATCTTTTTTAATTTCAATTACAATTCGCATACCATCTTTATCTGACTCATCACGTAAAGCATGAATACCTTCGATTTTTTTTTCTTTTACTAATTCTGCAATTTTAGTAATTAATACAGATTTATTGACTTGATATGGTAATTCGTATATTATTATCGATTCACGTTTATTTTTAATGCTTTGTTCTATTTTATGACGTGCACGAATGTAAATTTTTCCTTTTCCAGTTCTATATGCATTTTCAATACCCTGATAACCACTAATGATACCATATGTTGGAAAATCTGGTCCTGGTATGTAATTCATAAGTTCTTTTAATGAAATATTTTCATTGTTAATGTATGCAAGACATGCATTAATTACTTCATTTAAATTATGTGGTGGAATGTTTGTTGCCATACCAACTGCAATACCTGAAGAACCATTAATTAATAAGTTGGGTATTTTTGTTGGTAAAATCTCAGGTATTTTTTCTGTTTCATCATAATTTGGTAGAAATTCAACGGTATCTTTTTCTAAATCATCTAATAATTCATGTGCTATTTTTGACATCCTAATTTCTGTATAACGCATGGCAGCTGCAGAATCTCCATCTATAGACCCAAAATTACCCTGTCCTTCAATTAAAACATATCGTAATGAGAATGTTTGTGCCATTCTAACAATCGCTTCATATACTGCTAGATCTCCATGGGGATGATATTTTCCAATAACATCACCTACAACTCTAGCAGATTTTTTATATGGTTTATTCCAATCGTTACCTAAAATGTGCATTGCGAATAAAATTCTGCGATGTACAGGTTTTAATCCATCTCTTACATCAGGCAATGCACGTCCTACAATTACTGACATAGCATAATCCAGGTAAGAAGATTTTAATTCTTTTTCAATATCGATTTTATGAATATTTTTGTACAATATATGCATATTTTTATTTCTCTTCAGTAATATAACTTTATTTAATATAAAATTATATCATATTAGAATAATACAGCGAATATAAAAAAAATAATGATTTTATTTTTTTATAATAATTAAAATACTTACAATTATTGGAAGCAATATATGAAAGAAACTGAAAAAACATTAATTATCAATTTATTTAAAAAAATAAATAACATATCATTACAAACACCTCATAAAGATTCTGAAGCAGAAAAATTAATTAATATATTATTAAAGAATCAACATGATTCTGTTTATTATATGGTACAAACACTCTTAGTGCAAGATATCTTAATTCAAGAGTTAAATGATAAAGTAAAAAAATTACAAGATCGAATTAGTCGGTTCTCTGTACAAAACATGAGTTTTTTATCAGATCATGTAAAACAAAAAGTTCGTAATTTACCTACAGATAATCATATACTGCATAACAGTAATAAAAATACATATTCTAAAAAAGTGGAACCAGAAATTGCAGAGTATAATTATTCTAATAGTAATAATACTTCTGGAAGTAATCCAAGAAGAGGAATATCAAGTTTTTTAGGTACTGCAATTCAAACAGCTGTTGGTGTAGCTGGAGGTATGGTTGCAGGTAACATGTTAACAAATTTTTTACATAATCATGAAAAAGAAAGTCATATATTAGATGATTCAAATCATGTTGACTCTAGTACTGAGCATCTGGATCCTTCAATTAATAATTTTTTTCAAGTAGATGATACTCATGAAAATCTTGATACAGATGATTTAGATGATGTACATGATTTTGATGAAAATTTTACTTCATAATAATATTTCAATATTTTTTTAAAATTATATCTTAAAAAAAACCAGCAGTAATATTTATGCTGGTTATATATATTTTATTTGTTTTGATAATATTTTATTAGTCCGTCTTGTGATGGGTGTATGGTTTTCTCCCCTTTTTTCCAATTTACAGGACAAACTTCACCATATTTTTCATGATATGTGACAGCATCTATCATTCTAATCATTTCTTTTATATTTCGTCCCAATGGTAAATCGTTTACTACTTGATGTTTGACAACACCGTTTATATCAATTAAAAAAGATGCTCTTAATGCAATTCCTAATTCAGGATGTGCAACTCCATAAGATTCTTGTATTTCTCCTTTTACATCTGATACCAACGTGTATTTTAATTTTCCAATTCCACCGTTTTCAATCTTAATGTTTTGCCATGCTTGATGTACAAAAACTGAATCGCGTGATACACCAATAATTTTTGTATTTCTTTTTTTAAATTCATTATACATCTGATTAAATACAACAATTTCTGTTGGACAAACAAATGTAAAATCCATAGGCCAAAAAAATAAAACTACTAATTTATTTTTTGTTTCTTTTTTGAAATTAAAATTGTTTACAATATTACCATTTTTTAAGATAGCCTGGGTGACAAAATTTGGTGCATTTTGAGCAACTAAAGTCATATTTATTTCCTTATATAATTACAAGATATTTTTCATTAATTACTATATTATTAATATATACTATAATTATTAATTTTATATAGTTATTGATAAAATGAAAAATTTAAATTGGCATAATATTTTTAATCAAGAAAAAAAAAAGTATTAAAAATTTTAAAGAAAGTATCAAAAGAACGACGTAGTAAAATTATTTATCCTAGACAAGAAGATGTTTTTTATGCTTTCCATTTAACACCATTTGAATCAATTAAAGTAGTAATTATTGGACAAGATCCTTATCATAATACTAATCAGGCACATGGATTAGCTTTTTCTGTTAGATTTGGATTACAGATTCCTCCATCTTTAAAAAATATATATCATGAGGTAACTGAAAATTTTAATCTTCCAAAAGATTATTATTTTCATGGATGTTTATCTAGGTGGGCACGGCAAGGTGTATTGTTACTCAATTCTATTTTAACAGTTGAGTCAGGCAAGCCAAGATCACATGTAAATTTAGGTTGGGAAAAATTTACAGATCAATTGATTTATTATATTAATACATATTTGAATAATGTCATTTTTTTATTATGGGGTCAATATGCTCAACAAAAAAGAGTTTTTATTAATTCCAATAAACATATTATTTTATGTGCTTCACATCCATCTCCACTTTCAGCATATCGTGGTTTCTTTGGGTGTCGTCATTTTATTAAAACAAATAATATTTTATTGGAACAAAAAAAAAATGTTATTTTTTGGTAAAAAATTTTATATTAAATTTCTTATTTAGTACTTTATTTTATTTTTTTTATAGTATTTAATAAGCATTTTTGGATTAGTTCAATACCTTCTATGATAGAATTTGGTTGTAATGATTGTTTATCCGATATTTCAGAAATTTTATTAAGTTTTTCTACTATATATATTAGTTCTTTTTTAAAATTTGTTAAATTTTCTTTTTGAATTTTTTGAATCGTTTGTTCAGATTTTTTTTTGATATTTTCTATATTTGCTTGTGTTCGTAATTTAATTTCTTTTTTTTTTTTTATAAGATCTGATAGTTTTTTTTCTAATTCATATATGCTTGTAGAATTATTATCCACTTTATTATTATTCATATATTCTAGTTTCGTGTTTAATATAATTTTATATGATTATATTATAAAGATTTTCGTATTTTATTTAATAATATATAATTAATTTTATTATTTTATTCAAGGAATATGTAAATAATGAAAATACAGTTTCGTTGGATTGCTATTTTAGGCCATCCTCGTAATTTTAAGTATTTTTTAACTCATAAAATTTTATACGATTGGTTAAGGCAACAAGGTTATCATGTTGTTATTGAAAAAAGTATTTCAAAATTTTTAAATTTAAATAATCCTAATGTAGCTACATGTATACAAATTGGAGAAACATGTGATTTAGGTATAGTTATTGGTGGTGACGGTAATATGTTATGTATTTTAAGAAAATTATCTTATTATCCTATAAAAATTATTGGTGTAAATTGTGGTAATTTAGGTTTTTTAACTGATTTAAATCCTAATAATATGATTATTATGTTATCTAAAATTTTGTCAGGTATTTATTTTTTAGAAAAACGTTTTTTATTAGAAGTTGATATATTGAATGCAAAAATAAAAAAAAATAGTGTTGCTGTAAATGAAATTATTTTACATTCAAAAAAGATGTCTTGTATGATTGATTTTGAATTATATATTGATAAAAAATTTGCATTTTATCAACGATCTGATGGTATTATTATTTCTACTCCCACTGGATCTACTGGATATGCATTATCTGCTGGAGGGCCTATTTTATCATTATCATCAAAAGTTATTACTATTGTTCCGATGTTACCTCATACTTTATCAGCTCGTCCAATTGTAATTAATGCGGATAATGTTATTATGTTAAAATTATTTAATTTATCAAAAAAGTTACAAATTACGTGTGATGGTCAAGTTAAATTATCGGTTATTCAAGAAAAAGAAATTTTTATTTATAAAAGTAAATACTTTATTCATTTAATTCATCCTATTAATTATAATTATTTAAATTCGTTACGTAAAAAATTAAATTGGTCAAAAAATTTTTTTTAAATTTTATTATAATGATTATATTAATTCTTTTTTGTATAAAAAATAATTTTAATAATGTTTCGTATATTTATAGTTTATATTATTATTTATCTAAAAATATATTTTTTTGGAGCTGGCGGGATTTGAACCCGCGTCCAAAATATTTATGGCTATAGTACTACATGCTTATTCTTTTTATTTTTTCAGTATTAAAACATAAAAGACAATGTTATTAAATACCTATCTCTATTTATTAATTCATATAAGATACGAGTATATCTTATGCTGGATTTCTTTTTCGTTAAACCTTTTAAATACTTTATTCTTTTAAAAGATTAAAATAAGAATAAAAAAAGGGCTTTATTAGTGTATTAAGCTGCTAAAGCGTATTGTTCGTTTTCTGCATTTATTTTTTTTCGGTTTTTAACGAGGCAACCGAACCTCGGCATGCACTAATAGCTTTTAAAAGTTTTGTCGAATCCAAAAATCAGCCCCTAATCGTATATCTTTTAAGTATATGATATACTATATTACAATCCTTGTAAAATATTTTTTCTTGAATATTATATAAAATATTTTCGTTTATTATATTAATGTAAAAATATTATTTATTTTTTGAGTATAAGTCTTTATAAAACATGGGAGTAAATATGTCTATTTTAAAAGAAATTCAAAAACAAATTCAAGATAATCCGATTTTACTTTATATGAAAGGTACACCGGATGCACCAAGTTGTGGTTATTCTGCTCGTGCATCAGAAGCATTATCATCTTGTGGAATAAGATTTGCTTATGTTAATATTTTAGAAAATGATAGTATTCGTACTACATTACCAAAATATGCTAATTGGCCAACTTTTCCTCAATTATGGGTTCAAGGTGAATTAATTGGTGGATGTGATATTATAACAAAATTATTAGATAGTGGAGAGTTAAATACAATTTTACAACAAGCTCAAAAAAATAAATAATATATTAATAAAATTAGATTAATGTATTTTTCATTAATCTAATTAATAATATATTCATCTTTTTGGAGGCCAACCTCCTAATTTTTTCCATTTATTAATTAGCGTACAGAATAAATTAGCAGTTTGTAAAGTATCATATAATGCTGAATGTGCCTGATGATTATCAAATGATAAACCAATAGCTTGGCATGCTTTTGCTAATACCGTTTGTCCAATTGCTAATCCACTTAATGTTGCTGTATCAAAAGTGACAAATTTATGAAAAGGATTATGTTTAATTTTACATCTTTTTGTTGCTTCCATAAGAAATTTATGGTCAAAATGTGCATTATGTGCAACTAAAATACTTTTGTGACATTTGTTAAATTTCATTTCTTGGTATATAATATCAAATATACAACGTAAAGCTTCTTTTTCATCTACCGCTTGTCTTAAAGGATTGAATGGATCAATTTTATTAAATAAAAGTGATGATGTATCAATTAAAGAACCTAAAAATGGTTTAATATGAAAATGTATTGTTTTTGATTTTTTTAACCATCCATTTTTATCCATAGTTAATGTAATTACTGCTATTTCTAGTAAAGCGTGAATTTTATAGTTAAAACCAGTTGTTTCAATATCTATTACTACAGGGTAAAAATTGCGAAATCTATTATTTAAATTATTACAATTAGTTTTCATTTTTTGGTTATGATTTTTTAGGTTATATTGAAATGCATATGTTTTAAATGTTTTTTATTATTAAAACATGAATTTAGGCATTATATTTCAATATATTAAAATGATTTTAGAATGATGCAACTTAATTTGTGATACCATTAAAAATGGTGATCATACTTTTATGTAATTATTTTTTAATATAATAATGTTTTTAAAAAAATTTTCTGGATATCGTTAGTAATATGTAAAAATACTGTTAAATTATTATTATTGCTATCAGATATATATATTAATATTTTGGAGTATAGCATGGGTTTTAAGTGTGGTATTATTGGATTACCTAATGTGGGTAAATCAACATTATTTAATATTTTAACAAATTCTAAAATTCCAGCAAAAAATTTTCCTTTTTGTACCATTAAACCTAATGTTGGTTTAGCTCCAGTATTTGATTTACGATTAAATAAAATTGCAAATATTGTACATCCAAAACGTATTATTACCACTTTTATGGAATTTGTAGATATTGCAGGATTAGTTAAGGGTGCATCTCAAGGATGTGGTTTAGGTAATCAATTTTTAAGTAATATACATCAGGTGGATTTATTAATTCATGTAGTACGGTGTTTTAATGATAACAATATTGTTCATATGCATGAACATGTTAATCCAATATATGATGTTGATATTATCAATATGGAATTGATTTTATCAGATTTAAATATATGTCAAGTTGAAATTTTGAAATTAAAAAAAAAAAATATATTTGATAAATATAGAATTAAAATTTTAGAACAATGTTTACATTGTTTAAATAGTAATCATTTCTTAAATACATTATTTTTAGGAAAACAAGACTTAAATATCATTGATGATTTACATTTTATTACATTAAAACCAATGATATATATTGCAAATATTTCTAATGATAGTGTTAAAAACGTAGATTTATCTAAATTTTTAAATTTTATTTCTTTAAATAAAAGTGTTTATATTCCAGTACAAATTTTTACAGAATCACAAAATACATACTTGAAATTAAGTAATTTAAATCATGTACATTTTGAAGAAAATAAAGAATCTAAAATAAATAAAATTATTCAAACAGGATATAAACTATTAGGATTACAAACTTTTTTCACAGTTGGAAAAAAAGAAGTACGATCATGGACTATTAATCTTGGTTCAACTAGTGTACAGGCTGCTAGAAAAATACATACAGATTTTGAAAAAGGTTTTATTCGTGCTGAAGTAATTAGTTATATAGATTTTATTAAATTTAAATATCATAATAAAATACGTGAATTTGGTAAAATTCGTTTAGAAGGTAAACATTACGTAGTACAAGATGGAGATATTATAAAATTTTTATTTAAAGTCTAATATTTATTAGAGAAGAAATTTCTAATATTCTTCTCTAAAATTAAATTATTTTTTATGATGTTAAAAAATGTTTTAATTTTTCAAAATTTGGTTTCATATAATGCGATAGTATTGGTAATTTTGATGGTGATTTTAATGTTTCTGATAATGGTATATTAATGTTGAGTATTTTATCGATAATGTTTTTAAATTTTGATGGATGTGCTGTTCCTAAAAATAATCCAAATTCGTCTTCTTTTAGTTGGTTATGAAGTAATTGATATGCAACTGCTGCATGTGGTTCAGATATATATCCGATATTTTGTAATGTTAACAAAGTTTCTGTGGTAACTTTATCGGAAACACTTCCAAATCCTAATGTATTTAATTTCCATCTTTTTCTTGAAAATAATTCTTCAACTCGTGGCCAGTTATTAGGTCTACTAATATCCATTGCATTAGAAATTGTGGAAATACAATCATAAGGTTTCCATTTTCCTGATTGTAAAAATCTTGGAACAGTATCATTAGCATTAGTAGCAGCAATAAATGATTGAATCGGTAAACCCATCGATTTAGCTAATAAACCTGCTGTTAAATTTCCAAAATTTCCACAAGGTACGGCAATAACTAATTTTTTTCTTTGTTTTTTTGGTATTAAAGCATAAGCTTCAAAAAAATAACATATTTGTGCTAATAATCTACTAATATTAATTGAGTTAGCAGAGTTAAGACCAGTTTGATTTCTTAATTGGTGGTCGTTAAAAGCTTGTTTAACTAGTGACTGACATTCATCAAAACTACCATCTACTGCAATAGTGGTAATATTTTTTCCTAATGTACAAAATAGTGCTTCTTGTAGTGTACTAATTTTACCTTTAGGATATAGAATGACTACACGAACATTTGGAGCATTATAAAATGCATGTGCTACAGCTGCTCCAGTATCTCCAGAAGTTGCAGTTAGTATTGTAATAATACTATTTTTTGTATTGAGATGTGATATTATTTGAGCCATAAATCGCGCTCCAAAATCTTTAAATGCTAATGTAGGTCCATGAAATAATTCACAACATGATATATTTTTTGTAACTGGTACAATGTTTGGTCCTGGGAAAGAAAATGCTTGATATACATATTTTTTTAAATTATCAATTGATATTTCTGGTCCGATAAGCATAGATAGTATTTTTACACTACGTGATAGAAAATCCATTTCGATTATTTTATTGATTTCTTTTTCAGGTATAGTTGGTAAATTTACAGGAAAAAATAATCCTTGATTTTTTCCTAATCCCATCTTAACAGCTTGTAAAAAGTTTACTTGTTCACAATAATCTTTCAAATTGTATAATTTCATAAAAATTTAAGCTCCTATGTTTCTTGTTCCTTTAGTATCTAATTTACAAATATGTACGAAACCAGTTTTATTTTGTAAGTAATTTTCTTTTAACCATTTTGATGTATTTTCAGCTACTACATGACTAGTGCAAATTGCAAAAATTGTTGGTCCAGATCCAGATATACCAAAATTAATTGCACCAAGTTTTAATATGGATTTTTTTATTTCTAAAAAATTTGGAATTAATTGCATACGGTATGGTTCTGCAATAATATCTTGCATTAATTGGGTAGCTAAATTTTCTTGTTTAGTATATGATGCATGTATAAAACCTGATAACAGTCGACTATGTTCAATACAAGTTTTTGTTTTATATTCCAAAGGTAATATAGATCGAGCAGATGATGTTGATATTTTAATTCCTGGCCAAGCAACAATCCATATCCAGTTTTTAAAAAAAGGGATTCCTTGACTGATATAATTATTTTCATTAATTATTAATTGTAATCCTCCATAATAACATGGTGCAACATTGTCATAGTGTGGTTCTCCAGATATTTCACCTTCTATTTTACCCATTAAGTAGAGTAATTTTCGTTCATCTAATGGCTTGTTGCAAAATTGATTCATTGCTACTAAAGTAGCAGAAATAGAGCAAGCACTTGATCCAAGTCCAGAACCAATTGGCATATTTTTTTCTAGAGTAATTGATACAGGTATTTTTTTTCCAATAATTTTACAAAAATGCTTCCAACATTTCCAAATGATATTTTTTTTTATATTTTTTGGTAATTGACAAGCAAATTTTCCTGTATTATGAAAATTTAAGGTATTATTACTTGTAATTGTTACACAATCGCCTAATAATTCTCCATTTTCAGGTGAAATAGCTACTCCTAATACGTCGAAACCAACATTAATATTACCAATAGAAGCAGGTGCATAAATTTTTATCATATTGATATTCCTAACTATTATGATAATATTTGTAATAAATCAGAGAAAATTCCAGCAGCTGTGACATTATTTCCTGCACCATAACCTCTTAATACTAATGGCATGGGTTGATAATATTCGCTGTATATTATTAGTGCATTTTCACCATCTCTTACATGATATAATGGATCTAATTTATTTATTTCAGTTAATTTCACTTGACAGGATCCATCTTTTTCAATAGTTCCTATTAGTCTTAGTACCTTATTATTTTCTTTAGATTTTTTTATTTTATTTTCAAAATATGTGTCTAGATCTTTTAATTGTGATAAAAATATTTTTTCATCTTCTAAATGAAGTAACCGTTCTGGTAATATTGGTATAATTTTAATATCATGGAGTTCTAATTTATATCCTGCTTCACGTGCTATAATTAATAATTTTCTAGCAACATCAATGCCTGATAAATCATCTTTTGGATTTGGTTCTGTAAATCCGAGTTTTTTAGCCATGATAGTAGCTTCTGAAATAGATAGCCCTTCTTCTAATTTTCCAAAAATAAATGATAAAGATCCTGATAGTATACCTTTAAAATTAATTAATTTATCACCAGAATCAAATAAATTTTTTAATGTTTTAATAATTGGTAAACCAGCACTAACGTTAGTTTCATATAAAAATTTTTTATTGGTTTTTACTGAAATATTTCTGATATTTTCATATTCTTGCAAACTATTGGTATTAGCTTTTTTATTTGGTGTCACAATGTGAATTTTATTTTTTAAAATATCATAATAATTTTTAGTAATATCTTGGCTAGCAGTACAATCAACAATAACGGGATTAAATATTCGAATATCTTTCGTATATCGTATTAATTTTTGTATACAAAAATTTTCATGATATTCATGAAATTCTTTTTTCCAATGATGTAATTTAATACCATTTAAATGTACCATCATTTTTTTGGAATTAGCAATACCACAAATTTTAAATTTTATTTTTTTATTAATTAATCTATGTTGTTGTTTTTCAATTTGCTGAATTAAAGATGTTCCTACACCTCCAATACCGATGATAAATATTTCTAGAGTCTTTATATTATGAAATATTCTATCATGTATTATATTAATATTTTCTATAATATTTTCATTGTCTGTAGCAATTAAAATAGCATTTTTAGAAAATTGATTGTTTATACACATGATATTTAAATCAGTATGTTTTAAAACTCCTAAAACTTTTCTTTTAGTATAGTTGTTATTTTGTATGTTGGTACCAATAATTGCGATCATTTTTAATTTTTGATTCACATGAACAATTTTTAATATATCATCGTTTAATTCTTGTTTTAATTCTTTATGTAATATGAGTTGTATGTTATTTATTTTTTTATCTATAATATAAAAAAAAATTTTGTTCTCTAAGGGAGCGTTTATTGTTGATAAGATACGAACCTTACGATTTAACAGAATTGAAAATATTTTTCTGGTAATTGGATTAATATATTGCGATTCATTAACTTTAATTATAATTAGTATAATATTATCAATATATGTAATACCTTGAATATTATTAGTGTTTTTCATGGTTTTTGTAGTAATTACTGTACCATGACGTTCTGGAAAAAATGTATTTTTAATAATACATTTAATATTATATTGTGATAATGGAAGAATAGTTTTTGGATGTAGTACCTTTGCTCCAAAAAAAGATAATTCTATTGCATCTTGATACGATATTTCATTTCGTAATTTTGCGTTTGGTACAATACGTGGATCTGCAGTATATATTCCATCTACATCAGTCCATATTTCACATGTATGTGCATTTAAACATGTTGATAATATTGCAGCAGAGTAGTCAGATCCATTTCTTCCTAGAGTAACTAGTTCTTTTTTATAATTACCAGCAATAAATCCCGGCATTAATACGATATGTCGTTTTGGAATTTTTATATTTTGGATTTTATTTTTTGATTCTAGTATTTTTACATTTGCATTAAGATAATTATTATTTGCTGTGATATATTTAACCGGATTTATTGTAAATACAGGATAGTTTTGAGAAATAAATATTTTTTTCATAATTTTTATAGAAAAAATTTCGCCTTGGGATATAATTTCTGCAAAAGTTTTTTCTATTTTTTTATTAGAATAATTAATATTTTTAATTTTGTTTTTTATTTTTTTTATTTTTTTTTTTATATATTCTATTACATCTTGTTCAGGAAAATCGTGGTATTTTTTTTTTATTCCACTAATTAGTGTATGTAAAATTTTTTTTATTTTTTTAAATAGAATATTTGAATCGTTTTTTAATGTTATATTTTTATTTATTTGATCTAAATAGTTAGTTATTTTTGCGGGTGCAGATAATACAATAGCAATGTCTTCATATTGAAATTTTTTTTTAATAATTTTTACTACATCTAAAAATTTTTTTGCATTTGATACAGATGTTCCGCCAAATTTAAGTACTCGCATTGAATTTATGTACCCTTAATGTCATTTATAATGGATTACTATATTGATTATAGTACTTTTATTATAGTAATAATAATTTTAGTATAAAATTTTTGTATTAAACTAGCAATATATTTTATTACAAAAATATGCAATGATTTTTCATTTTAAAAAATATTTTATTGAATCAAAATGAATATAGATGAATTAATCATATATATATTAACATACAATTATTATAATAAAATATATTAATTATTTATATATTATAACTAATCATTTTAAACTGTATTTTAAATATTTATTTTTACTTTTAATGTCTGTAACAACTATTATTTATGTTTTTATTATGTATTTAATAATTTAATTTAGAATTCTTAAGGTTATTATGAATCAAAATATAAAAATGGAAAAATTTGCAGCAGGGTTAGAATATGATGGTAGTGATTATCATGGTTGGCAAATTCAAAAATCAGGTATTTTAAGTATTCAATTGGTGGTAGAAAAAGCTATTTCTATAGTTGCAAATCATAAAGTAGATATTTTCTGTTCAGGTAGAACAGATGCGCATGTACATAGTGTAGGTCAAGTCATACATTTTCAAACATTTTCTGTGCGTGAGAATATATCTTGGCTTTTAGGTATTAATAGTTGTTTACCTAACGGTATTGTTATGCGGTGGATTAAAAAAGTGCCTAATATATTTCACGCCAGATATAGTGCAGTTTCACGTTGTTATCGATATATTATTTATAATAATATTACTCGATCTTCTATATTAAGGAATCGTGTTTATGATGTACATAGAGTATTAAATGTACAGGCTATGTATCATGCTAGTCAATGTATTGTTGGGGAGTATGATTTTAGTTCATTTCGCTCAAAAAAATGTCAAGCATATACACCGTTTCGAAAAATTATTTTCACTCATGTATATCAATTGAATAAATTTATTTTTATTGATATTGAGGCAAATGCATTTTTGCAATATATGGTGAGAAATATTATTGGTTGTTTACTTGAAATTGGTAAAATGAAAAAACATTTTTCATGGATAACATATGTTTTAAATAAGAAAAATCGTTTTTTTTGTGCGCCAACTGCTCATCCTTGTGGATTATATTTATTGCAAGTAAAGTACCCAAAAATTTTTCAATTACCAAAATAACATATTATAAATAATAATTTTATATACGTAAATATTATGCATTTATATTTAATATAATATTATAAAATATATAACGTATTTTGTAATTTTGATTTAAGTAATGCATTATACTGTTTATAAGTTATATTTATTATTTTATAAATTATTTTCATATACAGCGTATTGAATTACAACAAGGAGTATTCTATGTTTTTAAGAATGTTACAGTTTTTATTTAAAAAAAAAAATAACTTTAAATTAATTAAAATAAGACATATTATAGATCATATAAATAGTTTGGAAGGTTATTTTAGCAATTTATCAGATAATCAATTAAAAAAAAAACGCAAATTTTTAAAAATGCTATAAAATCAGGAAAATCTTTGGATAGTTTGTTGCCAGAGGCGTTTGCAACAGTACGAGAATCTAGCAAAAGGGTTTTTAATATGAGACATTTTGATGTGCAATTAATGGGCGGAGTTATTTTACATCAAAATTGTATTGCTGAAATGTGTACTGGAGAAGGTAAAACTTTAACTTCGACTTTAGCTATTTACTTAAATGCTTTAAGTGGAAATGGTGTACATGTAGTTACTATGAATGAATATTTAGCAAATCGTGATGCTGAAAAAAATCAAGTTTTATTTAATTTTTTGGGATTAACAGTCGGTATTACTTTGTCTAATATGTCGATTAAAAAAAAAAAACAATCATATCTTGCTGATATTACTTATGGTACCAATCATGAATTTTGTTTTGATTATTTACGTGATAATATGGTATTTTCTATTGATCAAAAAGTACAAAGGGGTTTATTTTATGTATTAATTGATGAAGTAGATTCAATATTAATTGATGAAGCGCGTACTCCTTTAATTATTTCCGGACCATCTAAAGAAAATTTAGAAATGTATCGTACTATTAATAATTTAGTTTCTCATTTTGTACAGCAAAAAATGGAATCTAAGGATATTATTATAAAAAAAGGAGATTTTTTTATTGATGAAAAAAGTAAACAAATTTTTTTAACTGAATCTGGTTTAAAAAAGGTTGAATTTTTATTATCAAATTGTCAGTTTATGAATAATCGTGCATCACTATATTCAAGCCAGAATTTAGTTTTAATGCAGCATATTATTTCTGCTTTGCGGGCACATTTTGTTTTTTTTCGTGATATAGATTATATTATAAAAGATAAAAAAATAGTTATTATTGATGAACATACTGGTCGAATGATGCCAGATAGAAGATGGTCTGATGGTTTGCATCAAGCAATAGAAGCAAAAGAGAATTTAAATATATTACATGAAAATCATACTTTAGCATCTATTACTTTACAAAATTATTTTAAAATTTATAAAAAAATTTCAGGTATGACAGGTACAGCTTCTACTGAGTCTTTTGAATTTAAAGTTATTTATGGTTTAAATACAATTACGGTACCTACTAATTATCCGATGATTCGTAAAGACTTATCTGATTTAATATATGTTACTGAACAGGATAAAATGCAAGCTATTATACAGGATATTCAACAATGTGTTTTAAAAAAACAACCTGTTTTAGTTGGGACAACTTCAATCAAAAAATCTGAAATTATTTCCGAAAAATTAATGAAATTAGGTATTAAACACAATGTTTTAAATGCTAAATCTTATACAAAAGAAGCGTCTATTATATCGGAAGCAGGTAAGTTACATGCTGTAACAATTTCTACAAATATGGCTGGCAGAGGTACAGATATTGTTTTGGGTGGAATGATAAAAATGAATAACAAAAATCATTTTTCATCGTATAATCAAAAAAAAAAATTAGAATGGTCTAAAGAACATAATTGTGTAGTATCACTAGGTGGTTTACATGTTATTGGAACGGAACGGCATGAATCACGTAGAATTGATAATCAATTACGAGGTAGAACAGGAAGGCAAGGTGCTCCAGGTTCTTCGAGATTTTATTTATCTTTAGAGGATTCTTTAATACGTATTTTTATACCAGAATCTATAAAAAAATTTATTTTAAAATTTAATATAAAATCTGGAGAACCTATAGAACATCGTTGGATTATGAATGCTATTACGTACGCGCAAAAAAAAATAGAAAATTATAATTTTACAATTAGGAAAGAATTATTAGAATATGATGATATTTTAAATAAACATAGAAATATTTTTTATTTTATCAGAGATGATATTTTAAATATGAAAAATATTAAATATATTGTACAAAATAATTTACTGTATGTAATTCGTGGTATGCTTAATATGCATTGTTCAAATGATATTCCTGTTGTTGAATGGAATGTTACAATTTTGAGTACGGTTTTTGAACATGATTTTAATTTATTTTTTCCATTTAAAAAATGGATTAAAAATAATTATAGAATTTCTAATATTTTTTTTTTACATAAAATTTATAAAAAGATACAAAACCAATATCGTAAGGTAGAAAATATAATGGGATATAATAACGTACGTATCATGGAAAAAAATATTATATTAAATATTTTAGATTTTTTTTGGAAAGAGCATTTATCATTTATGGAATATTTACGTCATGGAATACATTTAAGGGGTTATGCACAAAAAAATCCTAAACAAGAATATATTAAAGAATCATTTTTTGTGTTTGAAAAAATGTTAAATACATTAAAATATGAAATTAGTTCAAATATAATTAAGAAGATATTTAATCTATAGTTTTTCATATTTTTTATTTATTATAAATATCATTTATATCCAACCATTTTAATATTATATTATTGGAATATATTTATGCGGATTGAAGAAAGTATTAAACTAGGTTTTAAAGATGTTTTAATTATACCAAAAAGATCAACATTGAAAAGTCGTTCAGAAGTGAATTTAAATAGAAAGATATATTTTAAATACTCTAATATGATTAGTTCTGGTATTCCTATTATTGCATCAAATATGGATACTGTAGGTACATTTAATATGGCTATAAAATTATCTTCTTTGCATATTTTAACGGCTATACATAAATATTATAATATTCAAGAATGGAAAAGTTTCATTACCCATTTACCACATAATATGTTTGATTATATTATGGTTTCAACTGGTATTTCGGATGCAGATTATATTAAATTAAAAGAAATTTTTTCTTTATCACCTTTATTAAAATATATTTGTATTGATATAGCAAATGGATATTCTGATCATTTAATACATTTTGTAACAAAAATACGTACTAATTTTCCAAATAAAATTATTTGTGCTGGTAATGTGGTAACAGGTGAAATGGTTGAGGCGCTTTTACTTGCTGGAGCTGATATTGTTAAGGTTGGTATTGGTCCAGGTTCGGTTTGTACAACACGTACTAAAACTGGTGTTGGTTACCCTCAACTATCTGCTATTATTGAATGTGCAGATGCTGCGCATGGTTTACAAGGCCATATTATTAGTGATGGTGGGTGTGTTAATTCTGGTGATATTGCTAAAGCATTTGGAGCAGGTTCTGATTTTGTTATGTTGGGAGGGATATTTGCTGGTCATAATGAATGTGAAGGTAAAATTATTAAAGAGAATAATAAAAAATTTATGATTTTTTATGGTATGAGTTCAACAAATGCTATGCAATTACATATAGGTGAAGTTGCTGGTTATAAAACTGATGAAGGTAAATCAGTAAAATTATTATTAAAAGGTCCAGTACAAAATACAGTATTTGATATATTAGGTGGTTTAAGATCGTCTTGTACGTATGTAGGGGCTAGAGAAATTAAAGAATTAAATAAACGAACTACATTTATTAGAGTATTAGAACAGGAAAATACGATTTTTAATGATGATACATTGTTTTAATATTCATATTTAACGTATTTAATATATATAATAATATATTTATATTTTTAAATAAATTATATAGTTTTTTATTATTTAAAATTATTACTAGTATATTAAATAAAACATTCATTTTAAATAAATAAAGGAATATTCAGAATGTCAAATGATTCTCAGTATGATATTGATCCTATTGAAACTATTGAATGGACGGATTCTATTGAGTCAATTATTTTAAAAGATGGTATACATCGTGCAAAATTTATACTACAAAAATTGATAAATCAACTTAATACATATAGCATGTCTAGTACAAGAAAAAATTTTTTTACAGATTATATCAATACTATACCTGTTTGTCACGAGAAGAAATATCCAGGTAATTTAGATATAGAAAAAAGAATTCGTTCAGTTATACGATGGAATGCGATTGTTATGGTTTTACGTGCTTCTAATAAAAATTTAGAACTTGGTGGGCATTTATCATCATTTCAATCATCTGCAACAATTTATGAAGTTTGTTTTAATCATTTTTTTCGTGCTTCGAATAAAAATTGTGATGGGGATTTAATATATTTTCAAGGACATATTGCACCAGGTATTTATTCACGCGCTTTTTTAGAAGGTCGGTTAAGTAAAAAGCAAATCAATAATTTTAGGCAAGAAGTATTAGGTAATGGTTTATCTTCTTATCCACATCCAAAATTAATGCCTAAATTTTGGCAATTTCCGACTGTTTCTATGGGTTTAAGTCCTATTGCTTCAATTTACCAAGCAAAATTCTTAAAATATTTAGAAAATAGAAATTTAAAAAATACACAAAATAGAACAGTATATGCTTTTTTAGGTGATGGAGAAATGGATGAACCTGAATCTAAAGGGGCAATTACTGTTGCTGCTAGAGAAAAACTAAATAATTTAATTTATGTTATAAATTGTAATTTACAGCGTTTAGATGGTCCTGTTATAGGTAATGGAAAAATTATTAGTGAATTAGAAAGTTTATTTTATGGTGCAGGATGGAAAATTATTAAAGTAATTTGGGGTGATCGATGGGATATTTTATTAAAAAAAGATTTAAATGGTAAATTAATACAATTAATGAATGAAACTTTAGATGGCGATTATCAAACTTTTAAATCGAAAGATGGAGCATATATTAGAAAAAATTTTTTTGGAAAATACCCGGAGACACTGGAATTGGTAAAAGATATGACTGACGAAGAAATTTGGTTATTAAATAGGGGTGGACATGATCCGAAAAAAATATTTTCTGCTTTTTATAAAGCTAAACAATCAAAAACTAGACCTGTAGTTATTTTAATTCATACAGTAAAAGGATATGGTATGGGTCGTTTAGCAGAAGGTAAAAATGTTGCGCATCAAATTAAAAAAATGAATATTTGTGATTTAAAATATTTTTGCCAACGTTTTAATTTACCTATTTTAGAAAAAAATATTCCCGATTTGCCATATGTAACTTTTGATAAAAATTCTATAGAATATAAATATTTACATAAAAGAAGAAAAATTTTGGGTGGTTATATTCCTACTAGAATAGCCCGATTTACAGAAAAATTAAATTTACCAACTTTAGATAATTTTAAATCAGTACTTGTATCGCAAAAACGTAAACTGTCTACCACTATGATTTTTGTACGTATATTAAATATATTATTAGATTTTCCGAATTTAAAAGAACGTATTGTACCTATAATTGCTGATGAAGCTCGTACATTTGGTATGGAGGGTTTATTTAGGAAAATTGGTATTTATAATTTTGATGGTCAAAAATACACGCCACAAGATAAAAACCAATTAGCATATTATAAAGAAAATAAAAGTGGTCAAATATTACAAGAAGGTATTAATGAGCTAGGTGCTGCATCTTCCTGGTTAGCTGCTTCAACTTCATATAGTAACAATAATTTTCCAATGATTCCATTTTATATTTATTATTCAATGTTTGGATTTCAACGTATTGGAGATTTGTGTTGGGCAGCTGGTGATCAACAAGCAAGAGGTTTTTTGATTGGTGCTACTTCTGGTAGGACCACATTAAATGGTGAAGGATTACAACATGAAGATGGACATAGTCATATTCATTTTCTTACTGTACCGAATTGTATTTCTTATGATCCATCTTACTCATATGAACTTGCGGTTATTATACAAGATGGGTTAGAACGAATGTATGGATCTGCACAAGAAAATATATATTATTATATTACTACAATGAATGAAAATTATTTTATGCCTGAAATGCCTCAAAATGTTGAAGAGGGTATTAAAAAAGGAATTTATAAATTACGTTCATTGAATAATCAAAAACAAAAAGTACAATTAATGGGTTCAGGAGCAATTTTAAAAAATATAATACAAGCAGCAGATATTTTATACAATGATTATCAGATTGGATCTGATATTTATAGTGTTACATCTTTTACGGAATTAGCTAGAGATGGGCAAGATTGTGAAAGATGGAATATGTTACATCCCAATGAAAAACCTAAAATTCCTTATATTACTCAAATTATGAATTCATCTCCAGCAGTAGCAGCTACTGATTATATGAAATTATTTGCTGATCAGGTTCGAAATTATGTTCCAGCTAAGACATATCGAGTATTAGGTACAGATGGATTTGGTCGTTCAGATAGTCGTAAAAATTTACGTTATTATTTTGAAATTAGTGCACATTATATTGTTGTTGCAGCATTAACAGAATTATCTAACTGTTTATTTATAGATAAGAAAGTTGTTGGAGATGCAATACTAAAATTTAATATTAATACCAAAAAGATTAATCCACGTTTAGCATAAGAGGTTCAATCCAGTGGATATTGTAATAAAAATTCCAGATATTGGTATAGATCAAGCTGAAGTAATTGATATTTTAGTTCATGTCAATGATATTGTTGAAAAAGAACAGAGTGTAATCGTTATAGAAGGAGAAAAAGCTTCTATGGAGATTCCTTCAACGCATTGTGGTAAAGTTAAAGAAATTAAAGTGAAAGTAACAGATATTGTACGTCAAGATTGTGTTATTATGATTCTAGAACCTGTAGAAGATGTTTTAATACCTTTAGATCATGTAAAAGAAAATATAAAAATTATAGAAAATCGTGTTTTTATAATACATGCTTCACCTTTAATTCGGAGGTTAGCACGTTCTTTAAACATAAATCTAAAAAAAATTATTGGAAGTGGTAGAAAAAATAGAATTATGAAACATGATTTAGATAATTATTTAATTAATGTAAATTCACATACCAATAATAGAATATTATCCATTAAAAATCAAGAACATACATGTAATTTTGATTTTAGTCGTTTTGGTGAAGTAGAAGAAGTAAAATGCAGTAAAATTAAAAAATTATCAGGCGATTTATTATCTAAAAATTGGTCCAAGATACCTCATGTTACGCAATTTGATGAAGTTGATATTACAGATTTAGAAGCATTTCGTATCAAATATAATAATAAAATACAAAATAAATCAAAAAAATTCACGCTATTAACGTTTATTGTAAAAGCTATTACTAAAGGATTAGAGAAATTTCCATATTTAAATAGTACAATATCGAATAATGGTGAAATAATATTTTTAAAAAAATATATTAATATTGGTATAGCAGTAAATACTAGTAATGGATTACTTGTTCCAGTGATAAAAAATGTTCAAAATAAAAGTTTGTCTCATATTGCATATGAGATATATCAAAAATCAAATAGTGCTCGTTTAGGAAAAATAAAAATATCTGATTTACAAGGTGGTTGTTTTACTATTTCTAGTTTGGGTGGTATTGGTGGTACTGCATTTTCTCCAATTATTAATGCTTCTGAAGCAGCGATTTTAGGAGTTTCAAAATTTTGTTATAAACCAATATGGAATGGTACTGCATTTATTCCAAAATTAATTTTGCCATTATCATTATCTTATGATCATCGTATTATAGATGGGGTTGAAGGTGCAAAATTTATTTCTTATATAAATGAATTATTGGTTGATATTAGATTATTATTAGTATAGATAATGTTATAGTAAATGTATATGTAGTTTCATAATCATAATAATTATAAGACAAATATTTATTATTATAATATATTATATATATTTTATTGTTAAGGGTAAATATGATTCGTGAGATTCACGTACAAGTTTTAGTTCTTGGATCCGGTCCTGCAGGATATACAGCAGCATTTCGGAGTGCTGATTTAGGATTAAATACGGTTTTACTAGAAAAATATAATGAATTAGGTGGAGTATGTTTAAATGTTGGTTGTATTCCTTCAAAATTTTTGTTACATATTGCAAAGGTTATTAAAGAATCACAGGAAATATCTAAACACGGTGTTTGTTTTGAGAAACCAAAGATTGATTTTAATATAATACGAGAACGTAAAAAAAAAATTATCACTACTTTATCTACTGGATTAAAACACATGGCTAAAGGTAGAATGATAAATGTATTATATGGATTAGGTAGTTTTATTAATAAAAATACAGTTTTAGTTACTAATAAAAAAGAAAAAGTTCATGTACATTTTGATAATGTTATTATTGCTACTGGATCTACATCTATAACATTACCAAACATACCATATGATAATACCTGTGTTTGGGATTCAACTCGTGCATTATCTTTAAAAACTATTCCAAAAAAATTGTTAATTATTGGATCAGGAATTATTGGTTTGGAAATGGCTACATTTTATAGTTCTATTGGAACTGAAGTTGATGTTATTGATCGGTGTGATCAAATTTTACCTTTTTTAGATAGAGATATTGTCAAAATTTTTTCTAGAGCAGTAAAAAAAGATTTTAATATTTTATTGGAAACTAATGTTAATCATGTTACTTTACAAGATAACAAAGTTTTGGTTACTTTATGTAATAAATTGAGTAAAGATGCAGTACTGTATGATGCACTTTTAGTTGCTGTTGGTAGAAATCCTAATATAAAAACTTTACTTTTAGAGAATATTGGTTTAGAACTTGATGCAAACAATTTTATTAAAATAGATGATCAATTTCGTACAAATATTTCTAATGTGTATGCAATAGGGGATGTTACTGGACAGCCTATGTTAGCACATAAAGCAATACATCAAGGTCATATTGTTGCAGAGATAATTGCTGGTTATAAACATTATTTTAATCCAATAGCAATTCCTGCTGTTGCTTATACTGATCCCGAGATTGCTTGGACTGGTATACAGGAAAAAGAAGCAATACAACGAAATATTAATTTTGAAACTGCAGTATTTCCATGGAATGTTTCTGGTCGTGCAATCGTTTCAAATTGTGAATATGGTATGACAAAATTAATTATTAATAAAAATAATCGTCAAATTATTGGTGGTGCTATTGTTGGTAGACAGGCAGGTGAATTATTATCTGAAATCACATTAGCTATAGAAATGGGTTGTGATATAGAAGATATTGCATTAACTATTCATGCTCATCCTACATTATCTGAATCTGTAGGATTAGCAGCACAAATTTTACAAGGAACGATTACTGATTTGATCAATATTAAATCTAAATTAAAAAAATAATGTTTTTTATATTATTTAAGATCATTTGTATCATAAAGAATTATTTGTTTTATTATTCAAATAATTCTTTATAATATTTTATAAATTTTTATTTATATTCCCGATTTTGTATAATTTTTTTATTATGTTGATATAATCTTCAATAATTTTGTACGATTGTATAGAGATATTTTGTATACTTTTTTTAAATATCAATGGTGCTTTTTTGTTCGTGTCATCAGAAATAATTTTGATAATTAATACTGGTTTATTATATTGAAAACATATTTGACTGATAGCAGCAGATTCCATATCTGATGCTATAGCATCAGGAAAATTCTTTGTAATTTTATTTATATCTTGACTTTTATGAATAAATATGTCACCACTTATAATTAATCCTTCCCAGAAGGTGATTTTGTATTTATATAATATTTTTTTAATTTGTTTTCTTAAAAAAATATTTGTATTAAATTTTTGAGGAAATCCTGGTATCTGTCCTATTTTATATTGAAAACTTGTTAAATTTACATCATGGTAAGATATATTTTTTCCAATAATAAAATTAGAAATATTAATATATGGTTTTAATGCTCCGCTAGATCCTATATTGATAATTATATGAACTTTATATGTATGAATTAAAATAGTACATGCAATGCTACTAGAAACTTTACCTATACCTGATTTGATAAGAATAATTTTATTAGAATTGGAGATATAGATATTAATTCCATAAGTTTCATTTTGTATTTTTTTAAATTTTTTAACATTATAATAATATGCTCGTATTTCTTCTTCCATTGCATATATAATTCCAATTTTCATATGTTTTTTAATATAAAAGTTATACACTAAATGATGCACCACAACTGCATGTTGTTTTTGCATGTGGATTAGAGACTATAAATTTAGACCCTGATAAATTTTCTTGATAATCGATGATTCCTCCATGGAGATACTGTAAACTAATTGCATCAATAACAATAGTAAATTTTTTTTTTATAACGATATCATTAGTATTAACATTTCGATCCACTTTAAATTGATACTGAAAACCATTACATCCTCCACCAATAATATAAATTCGAAATTTTAAATCAATATTATTGTTAATTAATTTTTCAATTTTATTTTTTGCTGGAGTAGTGAATTTTAATTTTAATTTTGATTGATTTAGCATATTATTTATTGTGTAAAATTTATTTTTTTCTTAAAAAAGATGGAATATCTAAATAATTTGATTCTATTTTATTGTTTTTTTTTATTGTAATATTTTTTCGATGTATATTTTTCTGATATGTTTTTTTAATTGCTGAATTAAAATTTGGATAATGAAAATCTGTAGATATTTTTTCTTGGTGATTATTATTTTTATTTAATTGTATATTGTTTTTTATTTTTTGTTCTGTACCAATACCTGTTGCAACAACAGTAACACGTAAAGTATCGTTCATTTCTTGGTCTAATGATGTTCCTATAACAACCGTTGCATTATCTGATGAGAATGCTCGTATAGTATTTCCAACAGTCTCAAATTCATCTAGTCTTAAATCTATTCCTGCGGTAATATTTACTAATACTCCTTGCGCTCCTGATAAATCAATATCTTCTAATAATGGACTAGAGATAGCAATTTCTGCTGCTTCTTCTGCACGATTATCGCCAGACGATAAACCAGTACCCATCATTGCATATCCCATTTCGGACATTACTGTTCTAACATCTGCAAAATCAACATTCATTAACCCTGGTTTTGTAATTAATTCAGCAATACCTTGTACAGCACCTCGAAGAACATTATTTGCTGCACTAAATGCATCTAAAAGAGAAATACCTCTATTTAATACTTTTAATAATTTATCATTCGGTATAATTATTAGAGAATCGACGTATTTCGACAGTTCTAAGATGCCTTCATCAGCAAAGATCATTCGTTTTTTTCCTTCAAAAGTAAAGGGTTTAGTAATTACAGCTACTGTTAAAATACCCATTTCTTTTGCAATACAAGCAACAACGGGTGCAGCTCCGGTACCTGTTCCTCCTCCCATTCCAGCAGCTATAAATATCATATCTGCTCCTTCTAATGCTGCATTTATTGATTCACGATCTTCTTCTGCAGCATGTTTTCCAATTGCAGGATTTGCTCCTGCTCCTAATCCCTTGGTAATATTACTTCCAATTTGTATAGTTTGTTCAACTTCAATTTTTTTTAATGCTTGTGCATCAGTATTAATTGCAAAAAATTCTACTCCTGCTATTTTTTCTCGTACCATATGTTCAACAGCATTTCCTCCACCTCCTCCAATACCTAATACTTTAATTATTGCTTCATTACTTAATGCAATTGTATCAAACATGGTGTATTCCTAGTAATAATGTTAAAATTATTTTATTTATATTATTTTTTTAATCCAACTATGTAAATAATAAAACCATTTTTTTAATTTGTTTGTTTTATTAAATTGTTTTTTTTTTTGATTATATATTTTTGCACCGTATTTTACAAGCCCGATTACTGTTGCATAACTTGGTTGAATTATTTTATCACTGTACGTTTTAATCTTTATTGGTATACCAATACGTACTTGTATATTAAATATTTTTTCTGCTAGTAATTTTAATGATGATGCTTGTGCTCCACCTCCAGTTAATACAATTCCTGCTCCTAATTTATATGGTTTTCCTGAATTATATAATTTATTTTGTATTTTCATCAGCACTGTATGAATCATATTGAATAATTCTGTATATCGAGATTCGATGACTTGAATTAGAATATCTTTTTTCATATTTTTCGTTTGAATGCCGTATAGATTTGCTATTTCAATTAATTCTGATGCCGTTAGTGAAGATAGTATTGTTGATCCGTATTTTTTTTTAATAATTTCTGCATTTTTATAAGATGTATTAAAAACATATGCTATATCGTTAGTAACAGTATTTCCTGCATATGGTAAGACATAGCTATATTCAATATATCCGTTAATATATATTATAAGATCAATACTTCCTCCACCGATATCAACCATACAAACACCAGATTGTTTTTCCGAAAACGTTAATACTGCTTGACTTGATGCAATTCCAGAAAAAATAACTTTTTCTACGTGCATGTTACAAGATTCGATAGCTTTGACTAAGTTTTTTTTAAAAATATTTTTATAAGTTATTAAATGTACGTTTGCTTGCATTCGAAAGCCTGAAAGACCAACTGGATTTTTTATACCATACGTTTGATCGATCGTATATTCTTTTGGGATAACATGTAGTATCTTATAATCTTGTTTTAGTTTAATAGATTGTGCTGTATATATTGCATATTTTATATCTTGATCTGTGATTTCTTTGTTAGCAATAGGTACAATTCCAATTTCGTTTTTACAGTGAATATATTGATTGGATAGAGATACATATATAGATGAAATACGATATTCGGCCATAGTTTCGGCCTCGTATATGGCTTTTTTAATACAAGATATTAAAGATTGTAAATTATTAATATTACCTTTATCTATTCCTTTAGAAGGGTATTGTCCTATTCCGATGATATTCACTATTTTATTAATTAAAATTTCTCCTATTAAAACAACGACTTTGGTCGTTCCAACTTCTATTCCTGCGATTACCTGTTTGTTTTTTTTCATTATAATACATTTAACCTATTGATTTTTATCAATAAAAAAAGTTGTATATTTCATAGCGAGAATATTTTTAGTTTTTTATATTAAAAATTTTTTTATTATCATATTAAATTAACAATTCATGTATTTTATTTTTCTTGAAATTCTGCTGTTCTTAAAATAGCACTTCTTGATTTAAAATTATTTTTTATTTCTTCAATACTTGGGAAAATTCTATTAATTTTTTTTAATTTTATTTGACTCATATTATGAATTTGGTTTTCATTAATTGGTAGATTAAATGGAATATTTGGTTTTTTACTATATTTATTGATAAATTGTTTTACAATTCGATCTTCTAATGAATGAAAACTAATTACTGATATGCGTCCATGATTATTTAAAAAATTTAATGTTTTTTTCAAAAAGGTTTGTAATTCTTGTAATTCTTGATTAATAAAAATTCGGATTGCTTGAAAACTTTTTGTTGCTGGGTGTTTATTTTTTTTTTTTGGTACGATTGATTTAATAAGATTTGATAATTCATATGTTGTAGAAATGGGTTGTGTTTTTCTAGTTATTATAATTTTATTTGTAATTTTTTTTGCAAATTTTTCTTCCCCAAATGATTTCAGTACATAATAAATATTTTTTGCATTACTAGTATTAATCCATTTAGTAGCTGATATTCCTTGTTTTGGATTCATTCGCATATCTAGTGGGCTATTTATATTAAAAGAAAACCCTCGTGTATTAGACATAAGTTGCATTGATGACATTCCTAGATCTAATATTATTCCATCAAGTTTTTTGTATAGATGGTATTTCTTTAATAAAATATCTATATTAGAGAAATTGCCATGTATTATACAGAATCTATGATCAAATATCTTATTTGCTATTTTAACAGCGTATGGGTCTTTATCAATTGCATATAATCTACCATTTTTTCCTATTTGTTCTAATATTTTTTTAGAATGGCCTCCAGATCCAAAGGTGCCATCAAGATATATTCCATTTTTTTTTATTTTCAGGGATTTTATAGTTTCGTTTAATAAAACTGGTGTATGTAATTTTATATTCATAATAACGTGTTTTAATATTGTAGTACTTATTGTTGTGAAATTAAAAAATAGATGATTCTCGTACTATACCAATAATACCTGAACGTGATATTTCAATGATTGTGGATATTTTTTTAATAATATTTAAAAAAATATTTATTTTTTTACTTGATCCTGTAATTTCAATTGTATATATATTTGGTATAATATCAATAATTTTACCATTAAAAGTTTCTATAATAATTTTGGATTGTTCTAATGCGTAACCTGAATTTTGTATTTTAATTAATGCAATTTCTCGTTCTATATAATTATTTTGATTAATTTGAGTGACTTTTAATACATTTATTAGTTTATGTAATTGTTTTTCAATTTGTTCAACTGTTTTTGTATCTCCATTGGTTTGTATTGTAACACTAGAAATTGTCATATCTTCTGTAGGGGATACAGTAATGCTTTCTATATTATAACCACGTTGTGAAAATAGTCCGACTACTCTTGATAAAGAACCTGGTTCATTTTCTAATAATATCAATAGCATATGTTTCATAAAATTATCCTTTTTTCCGTAACCACATTTCGTTCATTCCTCCACCTTTGATTTGCATAGGATAAACATTTTCAGTATGATCAATTTGAATATCCACAAATACTAAATGACCATTTAGTATATTTTTTAAAGCTAGTTTTAATTTGTTTTCTAATTCATTATGATGTGTAATTGAAATACCTATATGTCCGTATGATTCCGATAATTTAATAAAATTAGGTAATGATTTCATATATGAATGTGAATGTCTACCGGAATAAATGATGTCTTGCCACTGTTTGACCATGCCCAGTGCACTATTATTTAAATTTAAAATTAATATTGGTAGTGTATATTGCATTGCTGTCGATAATTCCTGTATATTCATTTGTATACTACCATCTCCAGTAATACAAATAACAATTTCATCAGGAAAAGCTAGTTTTACTCCTAATGCTGCTGGTAATCCAAAACCCATAGTTCCTAAACCACCTGAATTGATCCATCTTCTTGGTTTATTAAATGGATAGTATAATGCTGTAAACATTTGATGTTGTCCAACATCGGATGTAATGTATGCATCACCTTTTGTTAAATACCATAGGGTTTCTATAACAAATTGCGGTTTTATTTTTGTACTGTTTATATTATATTTTAAACTATTTACTTTTTTCCATGTATGAATACAGTTCCACCACTGTTCTAAACGGTTTTTTAAAATCGATTTTTTATTTTCTTTTAGTAACTTTAGCATACTTTTTAATATTTTTCTTGCATCACCGACAATTGGTACATCAGCTCTAACAGTTTTTGATATTGATGTTGGATCAATATCGATATGTAAAATTTTTGCATTTGGACAATATTTATTTAGGTTATTTGTTGTACGATCATCAAAACGTACACCAATAGCAAAAATTACATCAGAGTTATGCATTGCCATATTTGCTTCATATGTACCATGCATACCTAACATATTAAGATTTTGAGGATGATTTCCTGGAAATGCACCAAGTGCCATAAGCGATGTTGTCACTGGAATATTTAAGATTTCTGCTATTTTTGTTATTTCATTTGAACTATTTGATGAAATAATACCTCCACCGATGTATATAATTGGTTTTTTAGCATGTAGTAGGATTTTTATTATTTTTTTTATCTGTCCTTTATGACCTTTTATAATGGGGTTATACGATCGAATATATACATTTTTAGGCCAAGAATATAATTTTTTATTATTTTTATTTAAAATATCTTTTGGTAAATCAATTACTATTGGACCTGGTCGTCCTGTAGAAGCTAACCAAAATGATTTTTTAAAAATCATGGGAATATCTTCAGTTTTTTTGACTAAAAAACTATGTTTTACGATTGGTCGAGAAATTCCTAACATATCGCATTCTTGAAATGCGTCATATCCTATTAACGAAGAATCTACTTGACCAGAAATAATTACCATAGGGATAGAATCCATGTATGCTGTAGCGATTCCTGTAATAGCATTGGTTGCACCAGGTCCTGAAGTGACTAATACAACTCCAGTTTTTCCGGTTGATCGTGCATATCCGTCTGCCATATGAGTCGCGCCTTGTTCATGTCGTACTAATATGTGTTTAATACTGTTATTATTTTTTAATGCATCATAGATATCTAATACTGCTCCTCCAGGATAACCAAAGATATATTGTATTCCTTGATCGATTAATGAACGAATTACCATTTCTGATCCGGATAATAATACCATTATTTCTCCTTATATTATAGAAATATATATGTGATATTATTTATTATAAATTAATATTTTTTTTATAATTATAATAATTATATACTTATGTATTTTATTTTTTTCTATTTTCTGTATTGTTTTCAGATCCATGATTTTTATTTTCGGATCTGAATATATATTTGAATTTTATTTAAGGTTTCTTAATAATTGGTTAATTTCTACTTTTTTTAAGGTTTGATTATTAACTTGTTTAACAATTACTGCACAGTATAAGTTGTATTTTTTATTTTCAGACGGTAATGTACCTGGTACAACAACAGATCCTGCAGGCACTTTTCCGTAAGTGATTTCATCTGTTTTTCTATTATAAATTTTTGTACTTTGTCCAATGTATACACCCATAGAGATTACTGAACCTTCTTCTATAATCACTCCTTCAACAATTTCCGATCTAGCACCGATAAAGCAGTTATCTTCAATGATAGTAGGATTATTTTGTATAGGTTCTAATACTCCTCCTATTCCTACTCCGCCTGATAAGTGTACGTTTTTACCGATATATGCACAGGATCCTACAGTACTCCACGTATCTATCATAGTTCCTTCGTTTATGTATGCACCAATATTAATATAGGATGGCATTAGTATAGTATTTTTAGCAATAAATGCACCTTTTCTTATTGTTGCTGGAGGTACAATACGGATATTATTTTTTTTTAATTCTTCTTTAGAAGTATGTTGATATTTTAAATCAATTTTATCATAAAAAGTATTTTTTAATCCGGTAATAATTTTGTTTTTTTTTATACAAAAATATAATAAAATAGCTTTTTTTAACCACTGATGTGTTATCCAATTACCTGATATTTTTTCTGATATTTGTAATATTCCACAGTCAAGCAGGTTAATAGTTTGTTCAATAGCATTATAGGTTTTAATATCAATATTATTGTGGTTAATGTCATTTTTTTTTTCAAATGCTTGATCAATAATATGTTTTAATTTTTCCATAAATATTTACTCTATTTTTTTAATGGATAATAAGTTGAAAATATATTTTATAATTGTTTTTATTTGCTTTGATTAAAATAAGTTCTTTTTATTTTTTCATTTTTTCTTTTTGTTAATATTTCACAACCGTTTTTTGTTATAAGTATAGTATGTTCATATTGTGCAGATAAACTGTAGTCTTTTGTACAGATTGTCCAATTATCATTCATACAAAATACGTCTTTTTTTCCAGCATTAATAATAGGTTCAATAGTAAATATCATACCTGGTTTAAGAAAAATTTTATCTTCATGGTAATGATAATGTAGAATGTATGGTGCTTCATGAAATGAAGTTCCAATACCGTGTCCACAATATTCTTCCACAATGGAAAATGGCGTTGTATTAACGTAATTTTGTATTGTTTTTCCAATAATATTAATTGGTAATCCTGGTCTAATTATTGGAAATGTCATATATAAACTTTGTTTAGCTACTTTACATAAAGAATATGCTAGTTGATGGGTTTTACCTACAATAAACATTTTTGCTGTATCAGCATAATATTTGTCTTTTATAATTGTAACATCAATATTAACAATATCTCCATTTTTTAGTTTTTTTTTTTTACTTGGTACACCATGACAAGCTATTTCATTTACAGAAATACAAATGGAATTTGGAAAACCATGATAACCTACACAACCTGGAATTGCTTTTTTTTTAATGATATAATTATAACAAATATCATTTAATTCTGTAGTAGTAACACCAGGTATAATATATTGTTTAATATTTCTTAAGACTTCACTTGCTAAATAAGCAGATATTCGCATTTTTTTAATTTCTTGCGTGTTTTTAATATAAATATTCATTTTTTTGCTATTTTTTGATTCATATCAGTGTATTTTAAATTCCGATTTTTCTAATTATTTATTTTTTGATTGTTTAAAGAATATTTAACAATACATATATTTTTTAATAAATTATTATTTTGGAATATAATTTTAAATTTATGTATTATATTTGTTATGATTCGATTATTGATAATAATATGTTATTGATATAAAATATATATTATTATTTTTTTTTGATCAACAGATTATAATTAAAAATATTTATATTTTTTAAACTTATAGGAGTGAGAATTTTTAAGATGATTTCTATTCATGATATGATAAAAGCTGGTGTACATTTCGGACATCAAACGCGTTATTGGAATCCGAAGATGAAACCGTTTATTTTTGGTGTACGTAATAGAATACATATTATTAATTTAGAACAAACTATGTCTATGTTTTATACTGCTTTATTAGAATTACGTAAAATTCATACTCGTAAAGGTAAGATATTATTTATTGGAACAAAAAAATTTGCTAGTGATATAATTAAACAAATAGCCATTAGTTGCAATCAATTTTATGTTAATAAAAGATGGTTGGGAGGTATGTTAACAAATTGGAAAACTGTACGTCAGTCTATTCAGCGATTAAAAGATTTAGAAGTTCAATCACAAGATGGTACATTATCTAAGTTAACAAAGAAAGAAGGTTTAATTAGAATGCGAGAATTATCAAAGTTAGAAAATAGTTTAGGAGGTATTAAGAATATGGGTGGATTACCGGATGTTATTTTTATTATTGATGCGTATCATGAACGTATTGCAATTCAAGAAGCAAATAATTTAGGTATTCCAGTATTTTCAGTGGTAGATACTAATTCTAATCCTGATGGTATAGATTTTGTTATTCCAGGGAATGATGATGCAATGCGTGCTATTAATTTATACTTGAATACCGTTTTTAATTTTATATCTACTAAAAATTATGAACAAGTCATGCTTATTCAGTAAATTATATTGATTAATATTTATTTTTATAATTTATTTTATTATTTTTTATTCATTAGTATATTATATGTATACTCGATTTGTTTAAATGACTCAAACAAAGGGAAATACATTATGTGTATCACTTCTGATCTTGTTAAAGAATTACGATTAAAATCAGGAATTGGTATTATGGAATGTAAAAAAGCTTTAATTTCTGCTCATGGTGATATTCAAAAAGCAATTCTTATTTTAAAAAAAAATGGACAGATTAAAGCGGAAAATAAAATTAAAAATATTACTTTACGAGGTATAATAGCAACATATGTTATAAAAAAAAAATATGCGTATATGTTAGAATTAAATTGTGAAACTGATTTTGTTGAAAAACATGTTGATTTTTTAAATTTTTCTACTGAAGTACTTAATTTTGCATATAAAAATAATATTAAAGATATAATTTTACTAAAAAAATTAATGGAAGAAAAGCGAATTATGTTAGTTTCACAGTTTAATGAAAATATTTTAATTCGTAGATTTTATTGTTTATTAGGAGATTTTATTTTATCTTATATACATAGAAATAAAATTGGTGTATTATTAAAGTCAAATTCTAAAAAAACTGAAGTTATTAAAAAAGTTGCTATGCATATTGCAGCTAATAGTCCTGATTATTTATCTCGTCATGATATACCGAATGTAATTTTAGAAAAAGAACGAAAAATACAATTAGAAGTTGCATTACGTTTAGGTAAACCGTTATCTATAGCAAAAAAAATTGTTAATGGTCAGATAGAAAAATTTATTAAAAATGTATGTTTATTAGAACAAAATTGTGTTTTTGAAGTTAATAAGACAATACAATCTTTTCTTAGTGAAAATAATATACAAATTGAACAATTTATGCGTTTTGAATTAGGTGAAATAAATTAAATATATTTTTAAATACATTATTATAATTATTAATTTTAAAATTACAAATTTGCAAATATGAAATTTATATATAGACGTGTTGTACTTAAGATTGGTGGTGAAGTTATTCAAGATTTCAATAATACAAATTTTTCAAATTGTATTATACATGATATTATTCGAGAGGTTCAGTATTTAGTGCGACATGGTATTCAGGTTAGTATTGTTATTGGTGGAGGTAATTTATTTCGAGGTGCTACTTTATCTGGATTGGGTATTAATAGAGTGACATCAGATTATATTGGTATGTTATCAACAGTAATTAATGGATTATTTTTGAAAGATTTATTTAATCAGTTTAGTGTATCATCTTGTTTAATGTCTTCTTTATTTGTAAATAGTATTTGTCAACAATATAACTTAGAACAAGCATTAGATTGTTTATCAAAGTCAGTAGTAATGATTTTTTGTGGTGGTATAGGTAATCCTTGTTTTACAACAGATTCTGTTGCATGTTTAAAAGCAATTGAAACACAATCTGAAATTATTATTAAAGGTACAAAAGTTGATGGAATATATTCTAAAGATCCAAATAAATATAAAGATGTAATTTTATATCATCAATTAAATTATAATGATGTATTGCGGTATGAATTTCAAGTAATGGATTTAACAGCATTTATATTAGCTAGAGATTATAAGATTCCAATTTGTATATTTAATATTGCACGTAGCGGAGCATTAAGGCGTATTTTATCTGGGTATAATGAAGGTACGATTATTAATGAAACTATCAAAGATATAATATGATAGCGTTTTGATATTTTATAATAAATGTAATATATTTTTCTTTAGGTGAATATATGAATTATGATATATTATATGATACAAAAATTCGTATGGAAAAATGTTTATCAACATTTCAAAAAAATGTTAATAGTATGCGTATTGGACGTGTATCTCCTGTATTATTAGATGGTATCTATATCGAATATTATGGAGTAAAAACACCATTAAAAGATTTATCTAACATTACAGTAGAAAGTGTAAATACATTAAAAATTACGGTGTTTGATAGGAAGATTTTACGAATAATTGAAAAAGAAATTTTTCATTCTAATTTAGAATTTACACCATTAGTACACGATAATGTTATTAGATTAATTGTACCGCCTTTGACTGAGGATAGAAGAAATAAAATTTGTAAATGTATACAATCTGATGCAGAAAATAGTCGGATTAGTATACGTAATATTCGACGTGACGCAAATGATACATTAAAGAAACTTGTTCAAAAAAAAATTATTACTATTGATGTAGAACATGTAACACAAAATGAAATACAAATATTAACAGATGATTATATTAATAAGGTGAATCATTTTTTTATTCAAAAGAAATCTGAAATTATGCATGTATAAAAAGTATGTTTCAGATAAAAATAATTTTTTTATAATTAATTTTATTATTTATTTTAAATATTTTATAAATTGAAATTTAACTGCATTATGAAAATATTTATGATGAGAATTTTATTATTATTTGTATTATGTTTTTATAGTATAGTTGGTTTTTCTGAAACTAATAGTAGTATTAAAAAAATACAAGTTTCAGGTTTGCATGAGGTTTCAAAAACTAAAGTATTAGATAATATGAAAATTAACAAAGATCATACAATGACTCCAGATGAGATTAAAGATAATACTTCTAAATTGTTGGAAATGGGTTATTTTAGTAATATAGTAGTATCTGAATTTAATGATAGAATTGTATTTAAATGTGAAGAAAATCCAGTTGTTTATAAAATTAAGTGTTTTGGTAATAGGCACATTGATAAGCATATTATTTTAAAACAGTGTAAAAAAAATAACATATACATTAATCATATATTTAATAATAATTCGTTAAATTTGCTTCAGGATAATTTAGAAAAATTATATGATACATTTGGAATATATGGCACTATAATTAATTTTTCTTATCACTTTATTAGTAATAATTCAATTATTTTGCAAATTAATATTGCGGAAGGTGTACCAAAAATATTAGATAATATTAATATTATAGGAAACAAAGTTTTTTCTAGTTATAAAATTATGTCTTTATTTAAATCGTATCCAAATTTTTTCCAAAGACATATCATTCATAGTAAAAAGTATGATAGTGTATTGTTTAAAAGGGATGTTAAAAAATTAAAGCATTTTTATTATGAAAATGGTTATATTGATTTTAGTATCGTAGATTTGAAATTTATATCATTGTACCACGATAAACATATTGTTATTAATGTGATAATTTCTGAGGGCGAAAAATATGTATTATCATCCTGTCAGGCTCGTGGGAATATTGAAAATTATGATTATATTTTTAAAGATGCCTTAAAAAATATTAAATTAGGAACTAAATATAATTTATATGATATGATTGACATTAAAGATTATATTCAAGATATGTTTTTTAATCTTGGTTTTTTAAAGTGTAAAATGTTTATACATTCCATTGTAGACAAAAAAAATAAATGTGTTGATTTATATTTTGATACTGATTTAGGCGAAAGGTTTATTATTAATAAAATTAACATTCAAGGAAATACATTTACAAAAAGTACGTTATTGTATCATTGTTTGAAAAAAATTTCATTAGGTCAGTATGCTAATTTGAATTTAATTCATCAAGGTAAATATGATCTTGAAGATACAGGTTATGTTCAACATGTTAAAGTAGATATTAAATTCTTACCTGAAGTTTTAAATAAAGTAGATATTACATATGTATTACAAGAAAAAAATACTAATAGTTTTCATATAAATACAGGATATGATTCTGATGGTATGAATGTAACATTGACATTAAAACATAATAACTGGATTGGTTGTGGTATTGATACTGTTGCAAATATTTTATGTAGCAAGCGTAAACATGATATTGATTTTATTATTACACATCCTAATACATTGAATGATATAATATTTAGTCATCGTATTTTTTATAATTCCTTGAGTGTTCCTGATAAAAAACATGCTGATACACTTAAAAAGTGTTATGGTTTTGAAGAAAATATTCAGTTTTTGAAATTTATAAATCATGTTATTATGATGAATTTAAATTATCATCAAAATCATTCTTTATTTTCAAGTGAAATACCATCAAAAAAATCATATAATAATTGTAAAGATGGTGATATTGCTAGCATTATGACTGATCAGTCAAATTCAAAAATGAGCATGTCATATGTATGGTTATATAATACGATACCGCACGTACATTTGCCAAATTATGGCAAGAAGGCATTTTTTCAAGGAAAAGTAGTATTTAATGGTTATAATCGGCAGTTTCATAAAGAATCATTTTCTTTTGAAGAATATTTACCGATCTTACATAGTGTAAAATATATCTTACATACTCAATTAGATGGTGGATTTGAATATCCTTATAATATAACAACAATTCCACATGATGAAGACATTTATATAAATCGGTCAAATAATATACGAGGATTTGTCAACAATAGTATTGCATTACAATCTAATCATGTTAGTAAAAATAATAATGGTCAGTCTAAAACACACGATACAGACATTTTAAATAAAAATATTGGTATTGTCGGAAATAGTTTTCTTGTTGGAAAATGCGATTTGATTATACCAAATTTTTTTATTTTTAAGGAAAATTACAATAAATTTTTTCAAACTTCTTTATTTTTTGATATTGGTAAGATTGAAAACATGATATACAAAGATACTATTAATCATTGTTTAAATGTTAAAAATAGTAATTTTTTATATAATATTCGTGCTTCCACAGGTATGTCCATAGTGTGGTATTCTTTAGCTGGTCCTTTAAATTTTTCGTATTCATACCCTTTAATATATAATATCAGTGATGTTGTAAAATCTTTTCAATGTCATATGATTGGTATATAATCATAGGATTATCATATTCTAAAATGTTTTATTATAATTTAATTTTTAAAAAATATCATTAATAAATATGAAAAAAATTTTAAAATGTATTCCCCATAGATATCCATTTTTATTAATTGATCGTATTAAATCTTATAAACATGATAATCACATTCAAGTTATTAAAAATATTACTGTAAATGATCCTTGGTTACAGGGTCATTTCCCTAATAAATTTATTTTTCCAGGCGTTTTAATGTTAGAATCAATAGCGCAGTCTGCAATTATTCTAGCATTACTTAAATATCCAGAATATCAGAATACAGAAGGTTTTTATTGTATTACAGGTATTAATAATGCTAAATTTAAAAAAATTGTTATTCCTGGAGATCAATTAATTATTAATGTTAATATTATAAAAGAACATAAAAGTATTATTTTTTTTCGTGGTACTATTTATGTTGATAATGATGTTGTCTGTTTTGCAGAAATTACATGTAAATATATTTTAAATATATAAATTAATAATTCAAGATATACGTTTTTTTAATTATTTTTACTTTAATGTATTTTATATTTAAAAAAATTAATTTTTAATATTATGTAGGTATAATGAAACCAAAATTTATTCATTTGAATACTCGTAGTGATTATTCAATTACTAGTGGTTTAAATAAACCACAAGAATTGATTAAACGGGCTTGTTTTTTAAAGATGCCAGCTTTAGGTATGGTAGATTATGGTAATTTTTATGGTGTAATTAAATTTTATCAATGCGCACTGAAATATGGCATTAAACCAATTATTGGTGTTAAATTTAATATTAAGTTTAATTTTATTAGTCAACAAGATTCGGTAATTAATATTTTAGCTGTAGATAATATAGGATATAAAAATCTAATTACCTTAATATCTAAAGCACAAGCTCAAAAAAAAAAAGATATTTGTCTTAGTAATAATAAAATTATTATACATCAAAATTGGTTGGTCAAGTATAAAAAAGGGTTAATTATTCTTTCTGGAGGGTATTATGGTGATTTTGGTAAATTTATTATTAAAAAAGATTTTTATACTGTAAATTTATTTTTAGATTTTTATGATACTTATTTTAATAATTTTTATTATTTAGAAGTACAACGCAATAATCGTCTTTATGAAGAAAAATATATACAATATGCAATAAAAATTTCAAAAAAAAGAAATATTCCTGTTGTTGCTACAAATGATGTTTGTTTTATTCACAAAGATGATTTTTATACTCATAATATTAGATTAGCAATTGATAAAAAAGTTACGATAAATGTTCAAAAAAATGATTTTTTTTATAGTAATCATCAATATTTTAAGAATGAAGATGAAATGTGTATTTTATTTCGTGATATTCCTGAAGCGTTGGAAAATAGTGTAGAAATTGCTAAACGTTGTAATGTTATTATTTCAACTGGAAAATATTTTTTACCGAATTTTTCAACTGGTGTAGTGAATGAACAAGATTTTTTAATTTCAAAAAGTGTATCAGGATTAAAAAAACGATTATGTGTTTTATATCCAGATCGAAAATATAGATCTATTATGTTTATAAAATATAAAAAACGATTGTTTATGGAATTAAAAATTATTAATACTATGAATTTTCCAGGATATTTTTTAATTGTTATGGAGTTTGTACAATGGGCTAAAGATAATAATATACCAGTTGGTCCTGGTAGAGGTTCTGGAGCAGGTTCTTTAGTTGCTTATGCTTTACAAATTACAGAAATTGATCCTTTAAAATTTGGTTTAATTTTTGAACGATTCTTAAATCCTGATAGAAAATCTATGCCTGATTTTGATATTGATTTTTGTATGGAAAAACGAGATTTAGTTATTGATCATGTTTCTGAAGTGTATGGAGCAGATCATGTATCGCAAATTATAACTTTTGGTACAATGTCTGCTAGAGCAGTAATTCGAGATGTAGGACGTGCTTTAGGTTATCCATATGGTTTTGTTAATAAAATATCTCAATTAATACCATTAGATGTTGGTATAACTTTACATAAGGCTTTATCTAAAAAATTTCATTTAATAAAATTATATAAAAAAAATATTGAAGTTAAGCGTTTAGTAGATATAGCAAAACAATTAGAAGGTGTAATTAGGAATACTGGAAAACATGCTGGTGGTGTTGTGATTGCACCAAAAAAATTAATTAATTTTATGCCATTACAATCTGATGATAATGTTTTTATTACACAATTAGATAAAAATGATATTAATTATGTTGGACTTTTAAAATTTGATTTTTTAGGTTTAAAGACGTTAACTGTTATGTATTCAGCTATAAAACTTATTAATATTTTTTTAAAAAATAGTAATATTAGTAATATAACTCTTGATTCAATTCCTTTGAATGATGAAAAAAGTTTTAAATTATTACAGACTGGAAATACTATTGCAGTATTTCAATTAGAATCATATGGTATGCGGGATTTAATAATAAAATTAAAACCTGATTGTTTTGAAGATATTATTTCGTTAATTGCATTATTTAGGCCTGGTCCTTTACAATCTGGAATGGTAGATAATTTTATTAATCGTAAACATGGTAAAGAACCTATTTTTTATCCTGATGTAAAATGGCAACATGCTTTGTTAAAACCAATTTTAAAATCAACGTACGGAATAATATTATATCAAGAACAGGTTATACAAATTGCACAAGTATTATCAGGTTATACGTTATCTAAGGCTGATATTTTACAACGTGCCATGTCAAAAAAAAGAACTCAAGAAATGGCAGCGCAACGTTTAGATTTTCAAAAAAATGCTAAAAAAAATGATATATCTGATGAACTTTCAAATAAAATATTTGATTTGTTAGAAAAATTTTCAGGTTATGGTTTTAATAAATCGCATTCTACAGCTTATGCTTTAATTTCGTATCAAACTTTGTGGATGAAAGCAAATTATCCTGCAGAATTTATGGCAGCAGTTATGAGTTCTGATCTTGATAATGTAAAAAAAATTAATATATATATTCAAGAATGTTTGCGTATGAAAATAAACATTATTCCTCCAAATATTAACACTAGTAAATATTTTTTTCAAGTGGATAGAAATCGTCATATTATATATGCATTAGGTGCTATTAAAGGTGTTGGTAGATCTGTTGTACAGGCAATAATTGAAGCTAGAAAACGTGTTGGTAAATTTAATAGTTTTTTTGAATTTTGTACAAATATAAATTCAAAATTTATTAACAAAAGAGTGTTAGAAAAATTGATTTTATCTGGTTGTTTTGATTATTTACATATTAAACGATGTCAATTAATACAGTTAGTTAAAAAAGTAATTAAATTTTCTAGTCAATATGAAAATTTTAAGAGTATTCATCAATTAAATTTATTACATTGTATTGAACAAGATTATACGTTATTAGAACGTTCGTTGCGAAAAAAAAAAAAATGTTTATGGTCTAATAAAGAAACATTAGATTTTGAAAAAGATGTATTAGGTTTTTATTTAACAGGACACCCTATTACTGAATATATAAATGAATTAAAGTATTATATTCGTGGATTTGAGATAAAAAATAGTTTAAATAGTAATTTTAGTTTAATTAAAGTATTTGGTATAGTATCATCTATACGTTTGAAATTAACAAAAACAAATAAAAATATTATGTTTTTAGAAATAAATAATTCATATCATGATATTGAAGTTATAGTGTTTGAAAATTTAATTAAATTATATATACAAAAAATAAATAAAGGTAATATAGTAATTGTTTTTGGAAAATTAATTTTGAATAATTCAATCAGAAAAATTAGATTGATTGCTAATTCTATTATTAGTATTGATGAAGCACGAAATAATTATGTTAAAAAAATTATATTATTTATTCATCAGGATATATTTTATGAACATATATTAGATGATATTAAAAATCTTATTATTCCTTCGGTAGGTGGTCATATACCGATTTATATTTGTTATAAAATTATAAATAATAAATCAAACTTTAAATTGCATAATCGGTGGAATGTATTTTTAAGTGAAAATTTAATATATAAATTAAAATTTTTATTAGGTCAAGACAATGTTTGTTTTAGTTTTTAATTTATTCGGTTTTATATATTTTATTTACAATAAAATTTTTTACTTTATTAATATCTATAATTATTTTATTTTGAATATTATTTCTGTTTTGATATTCAACAGTATTGTTATTTATTGTATTTTTATTTACAATAATAATGTTAGGAATACCAATTAAATTAATATCAGAAAATATAACTCCTATTTGTTCATTTCGGTCATCTAATAAGGTTTCTATATTTTTTTTGAATTCAAAATAAAGTTTTTCAGATATTTTTTTTATTTTTTGACATTTATTATAATTTATTGGTACAATTACTACTTGGAATGGAGCAATTATATTTGGCCAAATAATACCATTTTTATCATGATTTTGATCAATTATAGCTGCAATTAATCTAGTTACACCAATACCGTAACATCCCATATGCACCAATTTTTTACATTTATTTTTATTTAGTATTTTTAAATCTATAATCTTAGAATATTGAACCCCAATTTGGAAAATGTGTCCTATTTCAATACAATTTTGAATTTTATAATTTTTTTTATGAATTGTATTAAATATAATGTCCTGTACTTGTATGGATTTTATATTATGGTCCATAAAATTTATTTTACAATGTATTTCATTAATTATAGTTACAGGTATAACATTTTTTAAATACAGTACATGAGTATCTATAACAATTGGAATATATATTTTTTTTAATTTTATGTTTTTTATAATATTTTTAATTTCTGTTTTATTTGGAAAGATTATTTTATTTTTTGTATTATCAAAAATATTTTTTTTAATAATTTTTTTTATATCTATTATATGGTCTCCTCTTATTATATATCCAATAAATTTATTTTTTTTATCATATGGATTTTTTATAATATATATTTTTATGCATTTTTTTTTCATTAAATAAAATATTTTATTTAATTTATGTATATTTGTGTTATATATATTTTTTGTATATATTTTTTTTTTGTAAAAAAAATTTTTTATAATATAATTTTTTGTTAATAATGTAATATTATTAATTTGATGATTTTTTTTTTTTAATATAATTTTATCTTCTCCAAATTGCGATAATGCTTGAAATTCATGAGAAAATTTACCTCCTATAATTCCACAATCTGCTTGAACAGCATGGAATTTTAAATGCATTTTATTAAATATTTTTTCATATGCTAAGTATATATTTTGGTATATTTCTCTTAAAGAAGTAGAATTTTTGTGAAAAGAATATGCATCTTTCATAATAAATTCTCTAGCCCTGATAATTCCAAATCTTGGTCTGATTTCATCTCTAAACTTTGTTTGTATTTGATATAATATAATTGGTAGTTTTTTGTACGACAAAATTTCTTTTTTAATAAATTCTGTTGCCATTTCTTCATATGTTGGACTTAATATAAATTGATTATTATGTCTATCATATAACTTAATTAACTCATTTCCATATTGCTGAAATCGATTACTTTGTTTCCATAAATTTTCTGATTGTAGTATAGGAAAACATATTTCTATACCGCCGACAAGATTCATTTCATGTCTTATAATTTTTTCAATATTTTTTAATACTTTTAATCCATTTGGTAACCAGGTATATAATCCATTATGTGATTGTCGTATTAATCCTGCTTTTAACATAAGTTGATGACTAATTGTATCAATATTTTTTGGTACATTTTTTAAGGTATATAATAAATATTTACTTGTTCGCATATTTGAATGATATATTCATGATAGTTGATTTATATTAAATTATAATTTATTTTTTTTTTTAAATTAAAGTTATAATATTTTTTAAAAATAAATGAATTTTTTATAAAGAATATTTTTTAGGTTTTGAAAAATATTTTTAAAATGTATAGGATTGAAACAATTATGCAATCAGATTTTCAAGAAAAAACTGAAAAACCAACTATTTATCGAATTCAACAAGCTAAAAAACATGGTTTCATAAAATATTCTCACGAAGTTAGTTCTTTTTTAATGTTAATATCTGGAATAATAATTAGTTATTTTTATAGTCAAAATATTTTTATTATGTTTTTAAAGTTAATAATTTTATATTTTTCTTTTAATCATTCTGTTATCCATAATAGTTTTTTTTTTAGTAAATCTATTTTTTTATTACATATGATTATTTATTTTTTGTTTTTATTTTTTGTGATATATATTATTTTTCTTATCATGATTTGTATTATGTTTAATGGTTTTACATTAAATTTAAAATTTATTAAATTTAGTAGTGTTAGTATTAATATTTTTCGTATTATAAAAAATATTTTCTCATATGAATTATATATTAATTTTTTTAAAGTATTGTTAAAGATATTAGTGATATTTTTAATATTTTTTTTTTATTTAAAATATATGTTTTTAAAAATACTTGGTTTAGTTTTTTTACCAAATCTTATATCGTTTCAAATAGGGTTGAATATTTTTTTAAATTATATTTTTTTTTTATTAGTTGGTTTGATTCCTATTATGATTATTGATATTTTGTGGAATACATTTAGCTATTATAATAATTTAAAAATGACTTATCAACAAATACGAGATGAATATAAAGATAATGAAAGAAAAAAAAATTATTTTAAGGTGTTAAAAAAGAATTTAAAGAAATAATCTAATAAACTGATTTATAATTTTTTATATTTTTCATATTGATTATTGTATTTATAAATAATATAGTATAGCATGTGATATTAAATCGTGCGATTTATATTTATTATATTTTATAAAATTATCATCTTTATTTATATATTGTATATTTAAATTTTGATTAATGAGTCTTTATACTATGCGTAATATGTTTAGTTTTATTAGAACAGTATATATTTTATTAAAAATAAAGTGGCAGGCATGGATCGGACCTGCTATGATTTTTATGATTTTATCTATGATGATATTACCTTTGCCTTCTTTTATGTTAGATGTATTATTTACTTTTAACATTACGATGTCAATTTTGGTATTGATGGTATCATTATTTATACATAATACTTTAGAATTTTCAGTTTTTCCTACATTGTTATTATTTTTAACTTTATTGCGATTATCATTAAATATTGCTTCAACAAGGATTATTTTACTTAAAGGTCATACAGGATCATTTTCTGCTGGTCATGTTATTGAGTCGTTTGGTTACTTTTTAGTTGAAGGTAATTTTTCAGTTGGAATAATAATATTTATGATTTTGGTAATTATTAATTTTATTGTAATTACAAAAGGTGCAGGTCGTGTTGCTGAAGTAAGTGCGCGATTTATGTTAGATGGCATGCCTGGTAAACAAATGGCAATTGATTCTGATTTAAATTCTGGATTAATTAGTGCCCAACAAGCTAAAATACGTCGTATCAAGGTTGCTCAAGAAGCAAACTTTTATGGTGCAATGGATGGTGCAAGTAAATTTGTTAGAGGAGACGCCATTGCAGGTATTTTAATTATGATCATTAATATTTTTGGTGGTTTAATTATTGGTATTATTGAACATAATATGAAATTTTATGAAGCGAGTAAGATTTATACTTTATTAACTATTGGTGATGGACTAGTTGCACAAATTCCTGCATTAATTATTTCAATAGCAGCTGGAGTTATTGTAACTAGAGTTAGTACAAATCAAAATGTTAGTGAGCAAATGATTGAACAGATTTTTTATCATCCTCAGGTTTTTATATTAAGTAGTTTATTTTTAGTAATTTTTGGTTTAATTCCAGGTATGCCTAATTTAATATTTTTATTATTTTCTGTTGCGTTAATGATTATTGCATATTTTGTATATTATTTAAAATATGTAGTATTGAATACATCTAGTGTCTTTGAACCAAAGATTAGTGATGAACATAATAAACAAGATATATCTTGGAATGAAGTTAATTTGGAGGATTTAATAAGAATTGAGTTAGGTGTATTATTATTATCAATGATTAATATTGATAATCGTAACAATCTGTTTATTTATATTATAGAGTTACGAAAAAAATTTGCTAAACAAATTGGTTTTTTACCTGATATTATACATATTAGTTTCAGTAATAATTTACCTAAATTTAGTTATCGAATTTTGATTAAAGGTGTGGAATACGGTACTGGACGTGTTTTTTTATCTAAATTTATAGCTATTTGTACAAAAAATGTTATAGAACCAGTTTTAGGAGATCATGTTATTGATCCTATTTTTAAAGATTCAGTTATATGGATATCACCTAAATTATATTATAAAGCAAAAAAAGATAAATATAATATTATGTATCCACAATATATAATTATTATGCATTTAGAAAATATTTTGTTAACTTATTCACAAGATTTATTTGGAAGAAATGAAGTTCAAAAATTATTGGATTATATATCTTTAAAAATGCCAAAATTAATTGAAGAGTTAATACCAAATATGATTAGTATAACTTGTCTACAGCAAATATTACAGAATTTATTATTAGAACAAATTCCAATTCGTGATATGAGAACTATTTTAGAAACGTTGATCGAATATTCAACGATTTATAAAAATCCGGATGAGTTGACTAGTGTAGTACGTGTATCTTTAAGAAAATTTATTACTCAACATTTTTTTCCTAATCAAAATAAAATACATGTTATAGGATTAGATTTAAATTTTGAAAATTTTTTATTAAAAATGATGCATTCTGGAAAGAGTTTTGTTGAACCTATCAGTACAATACTGTTGAGTAATATTCGTAAATCAATTGAAAAACAACATTCCATTAATGCGCCATTAATTATATTAGTAAGAAATATAATTCGTTATTTTGTATCATCTATTTTTCGTAAATATTTTCCTAAATTAATTATACTATCAGATTTAGAAATATCTGATGACAAAAATATAATCATTACTAGTTTCATTAAAATGGATTAATTATGAATTGTAAATAATTTACATAAAATTTACAGTTTTTATTCCTAAAATTTTTAAACCTAGTTTAATTGTTTTTGCTATTAAAAAACATATTTTTAGTCTACTTTTTTTAATTTTAATAGTTTTTGTATAAAGAATAGGATATTTTTCATAAAATATTGAAAATAATGAGGATAGTTGAAATAGGTATAAACATAAAACATGAGGTCTACCATTTTTTTTAATATTGTATATAACATCTGGGAATTGTAATATTTTAATAGCTAAATTTATTTCAGTTTGTTTTTTTAATAATATTCTTGAATAAATCTTTAATGGATAAAATTTCGATTTTTTCAGAATTGATTGAATTCGAGTGTATGTATATTGTATATAAAGTGCTGTATTTCCGTGAAAAGATAACATGCAATCCCAATCAAATATATAATTTTTTTCCCTATTTTTTGAAAGATCGGCATATTTAATTGCACTTATACCAATAATTTTTGATAAATATAATACTTTATTTTTTCTTAGGTATGGTTTTTTTTGTTTGATAATTTTCTTTGATTTATTAATTGCTGTTTTTATTAATGTGTTTAACTTAATTAGTTTTCCGTTTCTAGTTTGAAATGGTTTATTTTCTTTTGTTAAAACCATACCAAACGCATGGTGTTCTAATTTAAAATCTTGTGTTATATATCCTGCTTTTTTTGCTATTATTTCAATTTGATTAAAATGTTGTTTTTGTCGAATATCTGTGTAATATATGATTCTATTTGCATTAAGTGTTTGAATACGATATTTTAAACATGCTAAATCAATAGTTGAATACAAAAATGTAGTATTTTTTTTTTGTATAATTACTCCCATGGGTTTCCCGAATTTATTTTTCATTTGATTTAGATATATAATGATATTTCCATCTTTTTCTTGTGCAATTTTCTTATCTTGTAGCTCTAATATCATGTTTGGTAAGAATTGAATGTAGAAACTTTCTCCAGTAATATGATTATTATTTAATGTGACATTTAATAATTTGTATATTTTATTATTTTCTTGCATTGTAATTTTTATAATTTTGTTCCATATTTTCATATATTTCTTGTATTTTTTTTGTAGTAAAATTAAACAATCATATGATTTTTTTTTAAATTCTTGATTTTTATCATATAATTTTTTAGATTTTTGATAAAATTTTTCTAAATTTTTTAATGATAGATTAATATCTTTATTTTTTTCATATTTCATATTTAAGAATGCAATTAACATACCAAATTGCGCTCCCCAATCGCCAATATGATTGACACGTATAACATTATGTCCTAAAAATTCTAACAGGCGTACCATAGTATCTCCTAAAATTGTTGATCTTAAGTGTCCAACGTGCATTTCTTTTGCCATATTAGGAGATGAGTAGTCTATTATAATATTTTTTTTTTTTTCTTTTGGTAATCCTATTCGGTGAGAATATATTAGATATTCTAATTTATCTGATAACCATTCATTGTTTAAGAAAATATTAATAAATCCTGGATGTGAGTATTGTATATCTTTGTATATGATATTTTTTTTTAAAAAATAAATTATTTTTATTGATAATAGTTTTGTATTGTAATTTAAAATTTTTGCAATACTAATGATACCATTAATTTGATAGTGTGCTATTTTAGATTTTGAGCTAATTTTAATATTATTAAGGTATTTTTTTGGTATTTTAGATTGTAGTATGGATTTTTCTAGATCTTTTTTTATAATAGTTTTAATGTTCATATTAACTTTATTAATATTTTTAAATAATTTAATTGTAATACATTTAATAAACTATTATCTATAAATAAAATAAATAATTTTTGTATACAATTAGGATATTCTATTTAAATAGAAACTTATTGGTTGTTAGTATTATTTTTATTTTTTAAAAAAAATAAAAAATATATTGACATATTTTTGTAATCATGTAATATATAGATTATAAGTTAAGTGAATACGCTCTTTAAAAATTAATCAAATAATTCATGTGGGCACAGAAAAATTAGTTGCCAAATGTAATTTCACCAACTATTTTGGTGAAATACCATGTTTTTCAAGTTTCACACTGTTATTTAATAATGACAGTTACGAATTTAAGAGTTTGATCATGGCTCAGATTGAACGCTGGCGGCAAGCCTAACACATGCAAGTCGAGCGGCATCGAAAGAAAGTTTACTTTCTTGTCGGCGAGCGGCGAACGGGTGAGTAATATCTGGGGATCTACCTAAAAGAGGGGGATAACTATTGGAAACGATAGCTAATACCGCATAATGTTGAGAAACCAAAGTAGGGGATCGTATTTATATAATACGACCTTACACTTTTAGATGAACCCAGACGAGATTAGCTTGATGGTAGGGTAATGGCCTACCAAGGCAACGATCTCTAGCTGGTCTGAGAGGACAACCAGCCACACTGGAACTGAGACACGGTCCAGACTCCTACGGGAGGCAGCAGTGGGGAATCTTGCACAATGGGCGAAAGCCTGATGCAGCTATGCCGCGTGTATGAAGAAGGCCTTCGGGTTGTAAAGTACTTTCGTCAGGGAAGAAAGAAAAATAGATAATACCTATTTTTTGTGACGTTACCTGAAAAAGAAGCACCGGCTAACTCCGTGCCAGCAGCCGCGGTAATACGGGGGGTGCAAGCGTTAATCGGAATTACTGGGCGTAAAGAGCGCGTAGGCGGATTATTAAGTTAGATGTGAAATCCCTGAGCTCAACTTAGGAACTGCATTTAAAACTAATATTCTAGAGTCTCGTAGAGGGAGGTAGAATTCCAGGTGTAGCGGTGAAATGCGTAGATATCTGGAGGAATACCTGTGGCGAAAGCGACCTCCTGGACGAACACTGACGCTGAGGTGCGAAAGCATGGGTAGCAAACAGGATTAGATACCCTGGTAGTCCATGCCGTAAACGATGTCAACTTGGAGGTTGTTTCCTTGAGAAATGGCTTCCGAAGCTAACGCATTAAGTTGACCGCCTGGGAAGTACGGCCGCAAGGCTAAAACTCAAATGAATTGACGGGGGCCCGCACAAGCGGTGGAGCATGTGGTTTAATTCGATGCAACGCGAAAAACCTTACCTGGTCTTGACATCCATAGAATTTCTTAGAAATAAGGAAGTGCCTTAGGGAACTATGAGACAGGTGCTGCATGGCTGTCGTCAGCTCGTGTTGTGAAATGTTGGGTTAAGTCCCGCAACGAGCGCAACCCTTATCCTTTTTTGCCATCGGTTCGGCCGGGAACTCAAAGGAGACTGCCAGTTATAAACTGGAGGAAGGTGGGGACGACGTCAAGTCATCATGGCCCTTACGACCAGGGCTACACACGTGCTACAATGGTACATACAAAGAGAAGCTACTCTGTAAGGACAAGCAAATCTCATAAAGTGTATCTCAGTCCGGACTGGAGTCTGCAACTCGACTCCACGAAGTCGGAATCGCTAGTAATCGTGAATCAGAATGTCACGGTGAATACGTTCCCGGGCCTTGTACACACCGCCCGTCACACCATGGAAGTGAATTGCAAAAGAAGTGAGTAGTTTAACCTCTTGAGGAGAACGCTTACCACTTTGTGGTTCATAACTGGGGTGAAGTCGTAACAAGGTAACTGTAGGGGAACCTGCGGTTGGATCACCTCCTTATATAATAAATGCAACTTAATTTTTTATGTGCCCACATTAATTTTTTGATTAAGACAGCTAAAATAGGCTTATAGCTCAGTTGGTTAGAGCGCACCCCTGATAAGGGTGAGGTCGGTGGTTCAAATCCACTTAAGCCTAATATAAATAGGGGCTGTAGCTCAGCTGGGAGAGCGCCTGCCTTGCACGCAGGAGGTCAGCGGTTCAATCCCGCTTAGCTCCAAAAAATTTCTAAAATAAAATATGAATAATAAAATTGATAGAAAAATTGCTTTGGATATTGAAACAACTGGATTAAATAATTCAGGATTGTTATATAAAAATCATAAAATTATAGAAATTGGAGCTATAGAAATAATAAATAGGAAAATTACTAATAATAAATTTCATGTTTATATAAATCCTGAAAGAGAAATTAATAATGAAGCTTTCAAAATTCATGGAATATCAAATAAATTTTTAATTGATAAACCTTTATTTTCAGATATATATTTAAAATTGATTGCATATATTTCAAATTCGGATATTATTGCGCATAATGCAAATTTTGATATTTCATTTATAAATTATGAAATTAAAAAATTAAATAAAAATTTTAAAACTATTAATAAATTTTGTAAAGTAATTGATACTCTTGAAATTGCACGAAATATTTTTCCAGGAAAAAAAAATAATTTAGATGCTTTATGTAATCGATATGAAATAAATAATAATAGTAGAAAAATACATAGCGCTGTACTGGATGCATTTTTAGTTGCAAAAATATATTTGAGAATGACTTGTTTACAAAAACAAATTCAATTGGATAACATAACAAGTTTAACTGATTTTAAAAAAGAATTTGATTATAATTTAAAAATTAAATTAAATATTTTAAAAGCTACTAATTCTGAAAAAAAAAAGCATAAAAGATATCTTAAATATATGGAAAAATTAGGTAATTGTTTATGGATGAATTAAATTATTTTTTAAAATTATTTTGGTGCGGTAGTTCAGTTGGTTAGAATATTGGCTTGTCACGCCAGAGGTCGCGGGTTCGAATCCCGTCCGCACCGTATTTTGTATTTAATGATATTTTTTATTTTATTAAATTTTATGTATTTATGATATTAAAAAATAATTTTTTAATACAATTTTAGTTATACTAACGATCAATTCCTATGAATTTAAATTTTATAATTTACAGGGTTTCTTATGAATAAGAAACATATCGTTACATGGGATATGCTACAAATATATACTAAAAAATTAGCTTATAAAGTCATGAATATTAGACCGTGGCAAAATATTATTGCTGTCAGTCGAGGTGGTTTAATACCTGCAGCTTTATTAGCAAGAGAGTTAAGTATTCGTCATGTGGATACTATTTGTATATCTAGTTACAATTACCATTCTTTAAAAAAAATTAAATTGATTAAAAAATCTAATTTAACAAGTTCGAATGTTATTATTATAGATGATTTAGTTGATACAGGTGGTACAGCTAAATTAATCCGAAAAATGTATCCTAAAGCATATTTTGTAACTATTTTTGCAAAACCACATGGTCTAACATTGGTTGACAAATATATTATAGATATTCCACAAAATGTTTGGATTGAACAACCTTGGGATACAGCAATATCATATATTGCTCCATTAATTGCGGAATCTAAAATTGTATAACTTTTTATATTTACTTTATATAATAATTAATTAAATAATACACTTTGATAGTGTATTAAAAATATATCTATGATTATATATTATGAGAACACAAATTGATCATTTAAAAAATTTAATATTAGACGAAAAGAAAAAAATATCTTTTATTAAAAAACTATCTGAAAAAAACGTTAAAATTTTGTTAAATAGAATCAAAAAAGATATACAGAACGTTCATAAATATTCTTTAGCAAATACTATTTTTTCAATATTATCTGATATTGATAGTTTAGAAAAATCATTTACTTTATCATTAGAGAATAATAATTTTAATTTTATTACTGCAGATTTAAAAAAAATATTAAAAATATTTGATGACTTATTTAAAAAATATAATATTACTATTATTAATGATATTAATGTTGTATTTGATCCTTCAATGCATCAAGCAATTTCGGTATCAGATTTACATAATACTAAGCCAAATTATATTATTACAGTTATGCAAAAAGGATATAAATTACATGAACGTATTTTACGTCCTGCAATGGTTGTAGTATCAAAATAGTATTTTTATATTGAATATTTTTTAATGTTAAAATCAACTGTATGGTTATTAGAATTATGATAAAAAAAAAAAAAATAGTAATATATTGAATATTACACAGAATAAAAAAGCATATTATAATTTTTTTATTGAACAAACATTGGAATCAGGTTTAATATTAAAAGGTTGGGAAGTAAAATCAATCAGAAATAAAACAGTAGATATTAGTAATGGTTATTTATTTTTTAAAAATTATGAAATCTACTTAATTGGTTTAAGTATACAACCTAATCAATTTTTATCTTGTACATTAAATCAAAATATAAAACGTAATATAAAAATTTTATTAAAAAAAAAAGAAATACATACTTTGTATGGAAAGTATAAAACAAAAGGTTATAGTTTAATCGCTCTTGCTTTATATTGGAAGAATGCTTGGTGTAAATTAAAAATTGGTGTTGCAAGAGGTAAATCTAAACAAGATAAGCGGTTACATATTAAAAAACAAGAATGGAATATACAAAAAAACATAATTGTAAAAAAAATATTAAGATAATACATGCATATTAACCATTCTAAAAATGTTAGTTTTTTAGATAATACTCAAGATCAATTATGGATGCAATATGCTTTACTTTTAGCAAATCAAGCAAAATACCATGGTGAAGTTCCAGTAGGTGCTGTTTTAGTGTTTGATGGTTATCTTGTTGGTTCTGGATTTAATTGTTCTATCAAAAATCATGATCCAACAGCACATGCAGAAATTATTGCTTTAAAAGAAGGTGGACAAATTTTAAAAAATTATCGTTTAAAACATACTACATTATATGTTACATTAGAGCCATGTATTATGTGTTTAGGGGCTATTATACATAGCCGTATTTCAAGATTAGTGATAGGAACAAAACATACATTTAAAAAAGAGCAGGAATATAATACTACATATATTTTTAATAAGTTAAAAAATAAAATTACAATTGATGAATCTATGTTTTTTAAAAAATGTACATTTTTAATAAAGGACTTTTTTAAAAAAAAAAGAAATTAACGTATATATCAATATTTATATTAAAAATATTAATTTTCTAAAATTACTACAGCAAAAATGTGTTGTTTTTCATCACTAATACTAACATGAATAGATTTAATATTTTTTTTTATTAAAATTTTTTTAGCTTGTTTTAAAAAAACAAGCTTTGGTTTTCCAAGTTTATTATGTATTAATTCAAAATTTTTAAATTTGATATCATTTCTTATACCAAAACCTAAAGATTTAAATAATGCTTCTTTTACAGCAAAACGTTTAGCAATAAAACTTGATTTATTCTTAATATTTAAAAATTTACTTAATTCTTTAGGTGATAAAATTCGTTTTGCAAATCTCATACCAAAAATATTAATTATTTTTTTTATTCTTTGTAAATAAATAATATCACATCCAATTCCTATGATTGACATTTTATATTACGCTTTTACTGTTTTAATATTTAAGGTAAGTATAATTTTTTTATTTAGATATTTTTGTATATCATGTTTAGCTAATAAATAACATTTTTTGATTTTATTTCCATTTTTACCAATAATAATTTTTTTTTGTCTAATATTTTGTGATAAAATTATAGCATAAATACAATGTATGCCACAACTGTTTATCCAATATCTTTCAATCTGGACTTTTATTAAGTATGGAATTTCTTGATTTAATAATCGAATTAATTTTTCTCGAATTATTTCGCAGATAATAAATTCTTTTGAATGTATTGTAATATTATTTTGTAAAAAAATATATTTTGATTTTGGTAAATTATTTGATATAGTATTTGATAATATATTAATATTTTTTCCAGTTTTAGCAGAAATTGGTATAATTGATAAAAATTGATGTTTTTTATGGATTAAGTTAATAAAAGGTAAAAGTTGTGTTTTATTTTTAATATGATCAATTTTATTAATTATTAAAATTATTGGTATAAAAAATTTTTTTATTTTTTGTAAGATAATATCTTCTAATTGTAACCATTTTGTTTTATTAATAACAAAAATAATTAATTGCATGCAATATTTATTTTGGAATAAATTTTTTTCTAAATTTTTTCTATCAATTTCAATTCCAGGAGTATCGATATATATACATTGGTGTTGTTTTATAGTATGTATACCAACAATATTTTTTTGAGTTGTACCAGATTTATGTGATGTTATTGATATTTTACGACCAATTAATTGATTTAAAATACTAGATTTACCAACATTTGTTCGTCCAACAATACCAATGTATCCGCAATATGTAATATCTTTTTTCATACAATTCCTAATTTTATTAACGCTGCATTTGCAGCATTTTTTTCTGCTTTTCTTTTACTAGAACCAAAACCAATGACATGATTTTTAATGTCTAAAATTTTACATTCTATCGTAAAGAGCTGATTATGTGCTTCTCCATATACTTGTGCTATAATATATTCTGGTAAAGGTAAATGTTTAGATTGTAAATATTCTTGTAATCTAGTTTTTGAATCTTTTTTTGTATTATTTGGATGAATATTTTTTAATCTTGATTCATACCATCCTAATATTAAATTCTCTATAGTTTGAATATCGCTGTCTAGAAAAATACCGCCAATTAAAGCTTCGATTGTGTTTGCTAAAATTGATTCTCGTTGTGAACCCCCGCTTTTTATTTCCCCTGGTCCCAACGTTACATACTGTCCTAACTGAAATTCACATGCAATTTTTGATAAAGTATTACCTTGTACCAATTTTGCTCGCATTCTGCTCATATCACCTTCATTAATAGTAGGAAAGTGTTTATATAATGCATATGAAATTACAAAACTTAAAATTGAATCACCTAAAAATTCTAATCTTTCGTTATGTGTACTACTTGCGCTACAATGTGTTAAAGCTTGTTGTAAAATTTCTTTCGTTTTAAAAGTATATCCTATTGTTTTTTGTAGTTTTTTTATCACGATATAACTCATATTAAGTCAAAATTTTTAATTTAAAATTAATTAATTGTACCAATACGATGTAAATTAATTCCAGTAGGCCATTTTCCTACTTTTTTTTCTAAACTCATCCAAATATAATCTACTTTACCAATAATTTTATTTTCTGGTACAAAACCCCAATAACGACTATCACAGCTATTATCTCGATTATCTCCTAAAACAAAATAATTTTTAGGTGGTATAATCCAAGTTCCTGTTGGTTGTTTATCTTGATGAAAATACAATTTTGGTGTGTTTTTATTTGCATGTGATATTAGTATGTTATATTTATAATGATCAAGAATTTCTTTATAAATCATGCAATTATAATTTAAAATATTATCATTACTGTTAAATTTTTCAACGTCCGATACAGTTTCTTGCATTTTTTTATTTTCAACAACGCTATTGGTATTGTATTTTTCAAAGACATATTGTTTAAAGGATATTTTTTTGTTATTCTTTATTGTATTATAATTTGAATAAATAGTAAGTATTTTATTGATAGAATCATATACTACTTTATCACCAGGTAAACCAATAATTCTTTTTACAAAGTTTTTACGTGAATTTTTAGGATCTTTTAATGCAATAATATCTCCTCTTTTTGGGCTATGATATTTCACTAAAATATTATTGGTAATCGGATTTTTTATGCCATAAAAATATTTTTTTACTATAATATAATCTCCAGGTAATAATGTTGGCATCATAGATTCTGAAGGGATATAGAATGGTTCATAAAAAAAACACCGAATAATAAATACTAAAAGCAAAATTGGAAATAATGATTTTATATTTTTTAATTTACAACTTTTTTTGTATGTTTTATTATTATTTAATATGTAATTTTTCTTTTGTAATTCTATATTTGATTGAAATATATTTTTATTTTTTTTAAAATTAAAAAATTTTTCAGAAATCCATAATAATCCTGTAAAAAATACTGATATTGATAAAATATCTAAAAATATGTTGTCCATCGTATTTTTATCCTGTTTATTTAATTTTTTAATATTTTAGTTAGATAGTATAGAAAAAAATGTTTCTTTTGGTATATTAATATTACCAATTTTTTTCATCTTTTTTTTACCTATTTTTTGTTTTTTTAATAATTTTTTTTTTCTACTAATATCTCCTCCATAACATTTTGATAATACATTTTTTCGTAATTGTTTTACAGTAGATCTAGCAATGATATTATTACCAATAGCAGCTTGTACTGAAATATTAAATTGTTGTCTTGGAAGTAGTGATTTAATGCGTTCAACAATTTCTCTTGCTTTGTTATATATATTATTTCTATGAAATATTAAAGATAATGCATCTATTTTTTCAGAGTTAATTAATATCTTTAAACATACTATATCAGTTTTTTTAAAATACTTAAAATTATATTCTAAAGATGCATATCCATTAGAAATAGATTTTAACTGATCAAAAAAATTTATAATAATTTCTGAAATAGGTATTTCATATTGTAATGATACTTGGTGTGCATGATAGATAATATTTTTTTGTATACCTCTTTTTTGTAAACATAACATAATAATTTTACCAACATATTTTTCTGGTGTTAAAATATTACATGCTGCAATTGGTTCTCTACATTCTTTGATATTCTTTATTTTAGATAAAGAATTTGGATTGTTTAAATAAATAGTTTTTTCATTTATAGTCTTAATTTCATACATAACGGTTGGTGTTGTAGATATTATGTTTAAATGATATTCTCTTTCTAATCTAGCTTGTATTATTTCCATATGTAATATACCTAAAAATCCGCATTTAAATCCAAAACCTAAAGCATCAGAGTTTTCTGGTTCATAAAATAGTGAAGAATCATTTAAACTTAATTTACCAAGAGCAATTCTAAAGTTATCATATTGTTCAGTTTCGACTGGAAATAATCCGGCAAATATTTTAGGATGTATTTTTTTAAATCCAGGAATAATATTTTGTGTTGGTTGATCTGCTGTAGTAATAGTATCACCTACATAAAATGCTGTAATATCTTTAACTCCACATGTAATCCATCCAATTTCACCACATGTTAATTTTTTTTTTATTTTTGATTTTGGTGTAAATATACCTATTTGATGTACTAAATAATTTTTTTTTGTACTCAAAATTTGAATTTTTGTACCTAAAGATAATATTCCATTTTTAATACGTACTAAAGAGATTACACCTAAATAATTATCAAACCAAGAATCAATAATTAAGGCTTGTAATATAGATTTATTAGATCCTGAAGGATGTGGAATATCTGTAATAATTTTGTTTAAGACATTGGTTACTCCTTTTCCAGTTTTTGCAGAACATTGTACGATATTTTTTGGATTAAGTCCAATAATTTCTTGTATTTCCTGAATCACTCTATTTGGATTTGCTGTTGGTAAATCTATTTTATTTAATATAGGAATGACATTTAGATTCATATTTAATGCCATATTGCAAGTAGCAAGTGTTTGTGCTTCAATACCTTGACATGCATCAATAATTAATAAAGCTCCTTCGCATGCATTTAATGATCGTGATACTTCATATGAAAAATCTACATGGCCTGGTGTATCAATAAAATTTAAATAAAATTTTTTGTTATTTTGGTAAGTATATTTAATTGCTACACTTTGCGCCTTAATAGTAATACCACGTTCTTTTTCTAAATCCATAGAATCTAATACTTGATTTGACATTTCTCTTTTTGTTAAACCGCCGCATATTTGAATAAATCGATCTGAAAGTGTCGATTTTCCATGATCAATGTGTGCAATGATGGCAAAGTTTCTTATGTTTTGCATAATTTTATTTTTTCTTTTAATAAAAATATGTAATACAGTATTTTTTTTATAAGATTAACAATTATTGTAATATATTTACATATTAAACGCAAAAAAAATATAAATATACTATAATACAATTTTTTATTAATAATTTTTTAATTTATATTTATATAATCATACTTAATATAATAATATAATTTTATGAAAAATAAAAAAGTAATTCTTGCAATGTCTGGTGGTGTTGATTCATCAGTATCAGCACATATTTTATTAAATTTAGGATATACAGTATCAGGAATTTTTATGAAAAATTGGGAAGAAGATGATACTATTAATTATTGTGCTTCTTCTAAAGATTTAAATGATGCAAAACAAGTATGTCAAAAATTGGGTATTTATTTACATGAAGTTAACTTTTCAGCAGAATACTGGGATAATGTATTTGAAAATTTTTTATTATCACACCAACAAGGAAAAACACCTAATCCTGATATTTTATGTAATAAAAAAATAAAATTCGGTGTACTATTTGATTTTATAATTTATCAATTACAATCAGATTATATTGCTACTGGACATTATGCACAAATTAAATATTTTAATAAAAAACCTATGTTAATTCGAAGTGTAGATATTAATAAAGATCAAAGTTATTTTTTATATACACTAAGTTCGGAAAAATTAAAAAAAATATTATTTCCAATTGGTCATTTAACAAAACAAGAAGTTCGTACTATTGCAAAAAAAATAAAATTACATAATGCAAACAAAAAAGACTCTACTGGAATTTGTTTTATTGGTCCTAATAAAAATTTTCATTTTCTAAGTCGATTTATTAGTAGTCGAAAAGGCAATATTGTTACTGAACAAGGTTATATTATTGGCACACATAATGGTTTAATAAATTATACTATTGGACAAAGAAAAAAAATAGGAATTGGTGGTAAATTCGATAAAAAAAATACACCATGGTATGTTATTAGTAAAAATTTAATGAAAAATAGTTTAATAGTGGCTCAAGGACATAACAATATTAGATTATTTTCTATTGGTGCTATTATTTTTAATGTGCATTGGATACATAAATTAAATATTTTAAATGGTTTAGTTTGTACTGTTAAAACAAGGTATCGTCAAAAAGATATATCATGTCAGATATTTTTTATTAATATATTTTCAATAAAAATTATTTTTAAAAAACCAGAATCATCTATTACACCTGGACAATCAGTAGTATTTTATTCTCAAGATATTTGTTTAGGGGGCGGTATCATTACACAGGCAATTCCATTATATTAAATATATCATATAACTTATCATAATAAATGCTTGTATTTTAGGATTTTATAATATGAATGATTTTTATTTATCAGCAATATCACCAATTGATGGAAGATATCATAAAAGTACATTAATGTTAAAAAATATATTTAGTGAATACGGTTTTTTAAAGTTTAGAGTAAAAATTGAAATACGATGGTTACAACAATTATCGTTCATTCCAGATATTACTGAATTACCGAACTTTAATGATAGTATTAACCAAGTTTTAAATAATATAGTTAACGATTTTAATTATGATGATGCTTTAGAAATTAAACATATTGAAAAAACTACAAAACATGATATAAAAGCTATTGAATATTTTTTAAAAAAAAAAATTACTTGTAAAGTACGGGATCATGATTTAATAATTAATTTTATACATTTTGCTTGCACTTCAGATGACATTAATAATTTAGCATATGCGTGCATGATTAAAAAAACTATATTTGAAATTTTAATACCATATTGGAAAGAAATTTTATCTGTTATTAAATGTTTATCTTATAAATTTAAAAACATTAGTATGTTATCAAGAACACATGGACAGCCTGCAACACCTTCTACTGTAGGTAAAATAATAATTAATTTCTATTATAGACTTAAAAGACAACTTATACAATTAAAAAATATAAATATTTTAGGAAAAATAAATGGAGCAACAGGAAATTATAATGCACATATAGCCGCTTATAAAGATATTGATTGGCATAAAATTAGTCAAAATTTTGTTACTAATTTAGGTTTACAATGGAATCCATATACTACACAAATAGAACCGCATGATTATATGTCTGAAATATTTAGTTGTATTATACGATTTAATACTATTTTAATTAATTTTAATCAAGATATATGGGGGTATATTACATTAAATTATTTTCGTCAAAAAGTTACAGACAATGAGATTGGATCTTCTATTATGCCTCATAAAATTAATCCAATTAATTTTGAAAATTCTGAAGGAAATCTAGGATTATCAAATGCGATTATGAATTATATGATATTAAAATTACCAATATCAAGATGGCAGAGGGATTTACGTGATTCAACGATATTACGTAATGTTGGTGTAGTTTTTGGTTATTCTTTTGTTGCATATGATTCTTTATTATTAGGTTTAAAAAAAATAGAAGTGAATTATGAAAATATTCAGAAAGATTTATATGATAAATGGCAATTATTAGCTGAACCAATTCAAACTGTAATGCGTCGTTTTGGTATTCCAAATTCATATGAACAATTAAAACATCTAACAAGACGTCAGGTTATTAATAAAAATAATATTCATGAATATATTAATACGTTAGAAATTCCTGAATTTGAAAAAGAAAAATTAAAAAAAATCAAGCCTGATAATTACATTGGTTGTGCGATTTCATTAGTTGAAGAATTACATAAATAAACTATCTTAATAAGTACAAAAAACTACTGGTTTTGTATATAAATGCTTATTTAAGTTTAAGGAACAACATGGGATTTTTAAAAAATAAAAAATTTTTAATTACTGGTATTTTAAATAAATTTTCTATTGCATATGGAATCGCTCAAGCAATGAATCAACAAAGTGCATCTTTAGCATTTACTTGTTTAAATAAAAAAAATAAAAAAAAAATTCAAGCAATTGCTCAACATTTTAATTCCAATATTGTAATAACTTGTAATTTTTTAAATCAATATAATATAAAAAAATTATTTATAAATTTATTTAAATATTGGGACAATTTTGATGGTTTCGTACATGCTATTGCATATGCTCCAAAAAGACAATTTTCAGATAATTATATTACTTCTGTTAATAAAAGTGATTTTAACAAAACAAATTATATGACTTCATATAGTTTAGTTGCTATGATTCAAGAATGTCATAATAGATTAAATCCTAGTTCTGCAATAGTTACATTAACATACTTGGGATCAAAAATCGCAATACCATATTATAATGTTATGGGTGTTGCAAAAGCATCTTTAGAATCTAATGTAAAATACATAGCAAATAATGTTACTAAAAATAGATTTAGAATTAATGCAATTTCCGCTGGCCCAATACAAACAATTTCTTCATATAGTATTCCGAATTTTAAAAAAATATTAAAACATTCAAAAAATTTTTCTCCAATTAAGCGTTTAGTTACAATTGATGAAATTGGTAATACTGCTGCTTTTTTATGTTCGAATTTATCAAGTGGAATAACTGGGCAAGTAATTTATGTTGATGGTGGTTTTAGTATATCTATGATGAATCATTTGTTTTAATACATGATAAATAGGTATTTTTTTTATTTTTAAATATTTTGGAATTATTATATGTTAAAAAAAAATATAGTCAGTAAATTCAAAGATCAAATAATTATTCATAGTACGGATGTTATAGGCATTGTAAAAAAATACAATCGTAAATTCGGTTTTTTACGTTCACAACATAAAGTAAATTATTTTATTCCAGAAAAATATATTAATTGTATTATGCATGGAGATAAAGTTTTAGTTATAATTTTAAGTAAAAAAAATAAACTTTTTGCTAAACCCATAAAGTTAATTAAATCATTTTTAAATACTTTTATTGGTAATATAAAAAAAATAGGAATGGATTTTTTTATTCAACCAAATTATCCCTTTTTAAAAGAATTAATTCTGTGTAGTATTGATAATATTCAATTTCCAAATATTAAGCATGGAGATTGGTTTATTGCAGAATTATTACATCATAAGTTAAACGGTTTTAAAGATTTTTATGTTAGGTTAGTTAAATTTATTGCTTCAGGGAATGATACATTTTTACCTTGGAAAGTCATTTTATCACATTATAAAATAGAATATAAATTTCCAAAAATGACTTCTTATGATATTATTTTTAATAATAATATTCCTAGAAAAGATTTAACACATTTAAAATTTATTACCATTGATGATGAAAAAACTAAAGATATAGATGATGCGTTGTTTTTAAAAAAAATTGATAATTCTGAAATTAAAATTATTATTGCAATTTCAGATCCTACTGCATATATTAGTCCAGGAAGTACGTTAGATATTTTAGCAGCTAAACGATTATTTACAAATTATTTGCCTGGTTTCAGTATTCCAATGTTACCAATAGAGTTATCAGAAGATATACTCTCTTTACATCCTAATAAAAAAAAACCAGTTTTAGCTTGTGAAGTTAGTATAAATAAATGTGGTGATATTTCTAAAAACATTATTTTTTTTTTAGCTTGGATACGGTCTCATGAAAAGTTAAATTATAATAATGTTTCAAATTGGATTCAGGGTGTAGAAGTGTGGAAACCAGGTACAGTAGATATCGCTAATCAATTAAATTTATTACATCAATTATGTTGTAGACGAATATCATGGAGAAAAAAATATGCATTAATATTTAAAGATAATCCAGAATATAAGTTTCATTTTTCTAATAATCAGGATGTTATAAAAATTTCTTTAGAATATAGAAATATTGCACATAAAATGGTAGAAGAAGCTATGATTATTGCGAATATTAGTGCAGCGAAATTCTTATCAAAACATGTAGGATTTGGTATTTATAATGTTCATTCTGGATTTAATATGATTAATGCTAAACGTGTTGCATTATTTTTACAAAATAATGGTATTAACATGAATTATAAAAAAATCGCTACTTTAATAGGTTTTTGTGAATTATATCGTATGTTAAATACTTTGCCAAATTGTTATATCGATAATCGAATTCGACGATATCAATCTTTAGGAACATTTAGTTTAACACCAAAACCACATTTTGCTTTAGGATTAAATGAGTATTTAACATGGACATCACCAATACGTAAATATAGTGATATGATTAACCATAGATTATTAAAAAATGTTATTTTAGGATATCCTTCTACCAAACCAAGTCATAATATTGTAGTAAATATTGCAAACTGTAAACGTCGTCATAAAGTTATTAAAAAAAATATAGAAAATTGGTTATATATAAACTTTTTTCAAAAAAATAATACAATACAAAAAATTTTTGAAGCTAAAATTTTTGATATTTTACCATCTGGTATTAAAGCACGCTTATTAATCAATGGGGCTAGAATATTTATTCCAATTATATATATATCAAACATGAAAACAGAATTAATATGTGATCAACAGAATGGAATTTTATATTTGAATAATAAAGAATTATATCGTGTTTCTAATGTTATAACAGTCATTATTATTGATCTTAAAATTGAAGAACGTATTATTTTGGCACGACCTTATACTTAAATTAATATATTAAATAATTTTTATATTATTAAGATAAAAAATGGAATTATATAGTTTTTTAATTATATTTCATGAAATAGTATATAATTTTATGTTAACATTTATATAACTGAGGAGAATTCTTGGATAGTTTAAATTCAAATTTTGCAATTTATTTACATTTTTTTGCAGGATTATTTGCTATAATTAATCCTATTGGTATGATTCCTATTTTTATTGGTATGACTGGTTTCTATTCCAGTAAAGAAAGAAATAAAATAAATATCATTGCAAACATTGCTGCTGCTTGTATTCTAATTGTGTCATTATCTATTGGTAATATCATATTAAATCTTTTTGATATTTCTATAGAGTCTTTTCGAATTGCTGGTGGAATATTAATTATTAGTATTTCAATATCCATGATTAATGGAACTTTAATGAATAATTTAGTAAAAAAAAAAAATAAAAATAAAGGATTATATAATAAAGAAAATATTAGTATCATACCTTTAGCTATGCCTTTAATTGCTGGTCCAGGAGCAATTAGTTCAACTATTATATGGAGTACACATCATACTAATTGGAACAACATTATCGGATGCATTATAGTAATATTATTATTTTCATTATTATGTTGGATTTTATTTCAAATTGCACCATACTTTATTAAAGTACTTGGATCGACTGGGATTAGTATCTTAACAAAAATAATGGGTTTATTATTAATGTCACTTGGTATTGAATTTATTATTGCAAGTATTAAAGTTATTTTGACTAAAATTTTATAAATGATGTATATTATTTTAATATAAAAATATATTTTTTATTATATATGAATATTTTTTCTACTAATTTTAAAAAACCATATGTTATTATTCGGTATTTTCAACAATCTTCATGGCAGTATGTTTTTGATAATATGAATTATTTTACTAATTCACGTAATCAAAATACAATAGATGAAATTTGGTTTGTAGAACATGATCCAGTGTATACGCAGGGACAAGTTTTTCAAAAAAAAAATAAGAAGTTTATTCATGATATTCCAGTGATATACGCTAATCGCGGTGGTAAAATTACATATCATGGTCCAGGACAACAAATTGTATATTTATTATTAGATTTAAAAAGATTAAAAATGAATATTAGGCAATTATTATTCTTAATTGAATATGTTGTATTAAATACATTGTTTTCTTTTACTATTATTGGTAATAATTTTAAAACAGGAATTTATGTTGAACATAAAAAAATTTGTTCAATTGGATTACGTATTAAAAAATATTATTCTTTACATGGATTTGCATTAAATGTAAATATGGATTTAACACCATTTAAATATATTAATCCATGTGGTGATGCAAAAATTATTATGACTCAAATGTATACAGTAAAAAATAATATATCTGTTAATATTGTTCAAAAAACTTTAATTAAAAAATTTTCTTTATTTTTTGATGTAATATCAATTTCTACTGTAAATAATATTAATCCAATTAAAATATAGTTCTACATATTATATTTTATGAAATACAAAATTGGAACTTGTATGAAGTATATTCAAGATAAAAAAATAAATAAATTCCATAATACAAGAAATGTGCTATCTAAACCAAAATGGATCAAAATTAAGTTACCAAAATCATTTGATCATATTAATCGTTTAAAAAGTATTTTAAGAAAAAATACTTTAAATACTGTATGTGAAGAAGCTTTATGTCCAAATATTACAGAATGTTTTAATAATCATACTGCCACATTTATGATTTTAGGTAATATTTGTACTAGAAAGTGTCCGTTTTGTGCTGTAAGAAAAGGTCGGCCATATGCTGTTGATATCCATGAACCTAAAAAAATATCAGAAACAGTATTACAATTAGGTATTAAATATATTGTTATTACTTCAGTAAATCGAGATGATTTAAAAGATGGTGGAGCTAATCAATTTGTAGAATGTATTAAATATTTACGTACTAATAATACAGTTCAAATTGAAATTTTAGTTCCTGATTTTAGGCAATCATTACAAAAATCTATTGATATTATATCAAATTATCCTCCAGATATTTTTAATCATAATTTAGAGAATGTTCCTCGATTATATAAAGTTATTCGTCCAGGAGCAGATTATAAAAAATCATTGTATTTGTTAAATTATTTTAAAAAAAAAAATTCTACTATTCCTACAAAATCAGGTTTAATGTTGGGATTAGGAGAAACAGAGAAAGAAATTTTAAAGGTATTATCTGATCTTAGATTGAATGGTGTTAATATGTTAACTTTAGGTCAGTATTTACAACCAAGCAAAAATCATTTGAAAGTACAAAGATATATTACACCATTGGAATTTGAACATTATAAACATGAAGCTTTATCGATGGGTTTTAATAAAGCATTTTGTGGTCCTTTAGTACGGTCATCATATCACGCTAATTTACAAATAAAATAATATTTATTATATTATGATATCATTAATACTATAAAATATAATATTTAATTTTATGTAGGGCAAATATGTCACAAATTAATTTAAATCAAAAAAATCCTGAAATTATTATAGCATTAGATTATGATGATAAAAAATCGATTTTTGAATTAATAGATAAACTTGATCCAAGTATTTTTAAATTAAAAATTGGACATTGTATGTTTATTAAATTTGGAATATCATTAATTAAAGAAATAAAAAAATTAAATTTTGATATTTTTGTTGATTTAAAATTATACGATATTCCAAATATTATTTTTAAATCTATTGTATCGATTGCAGAATTAGGAGTATGGATGACAAGTATACATGCATCAGGGGGAGGGAATATGATGGAACATGCAAAATTAGCGTTAAATAATTTTGTTAATCCGCCTTTATTAATTGCTATTACTGCATTAACTAGTTTTACTGGTTTTGATTTATCGCAAACTGGTGTATCAATATCGTTATCAAATTATATTGTAAAATTATCTGAATTAACGAAATCTTATAAATTAAATGGTATTGTATGTCCAGGTTACATATCAAAAAAAATAAAACAAATTTTAGGCAATGATTTTAAAATTATTGTTCCTGGTATACGATTTATTAATCATGATCAAAATGATCAAAATTTAATTACTTATATTGAAGAAATTAAACGTTATTCTATTGATTATATTGTGATAGGACGAACTATTACTAGTACGTCAAATCCTATACAGACATTACATAAAATCTTAAACTATATTCATTCTAGTAATTAATATAATTATATTAGTCGAGAAAATATGAAAATTGAACGTATACAAGATGCTGTTTTACCTACTCCATGGGGAGAATTTAAAATTATTGGTTTTAAAGAAAAATCTAATGATAAAAATCATGTTGCTTTAACTTATGGTAAAATCAATCATGTAAAACCTGTATTGCTTAGAATTCATTCAGAATGTTTAACAGGAGATGCTTTATTTAGTTTGCGGTGTGATTGTGGAGAACAATTAAAGACATCATTAATGTTGATTGCTAAGTTAGGTAGCGGAATATTAATTTATCATAGACAGGAAGGTCGAAATATTGGTTTATTAAATAAAATTAAAGCGTATAATTTACAAGATCAAGGATTAGATACAGTAGAAGCAAATCATAAACTAGGGTTTTCAGCAGATGAGAGGGATTTTACTATCTGTGCAGATATATTAAAATTAATGCGTATAGATCAAGTAAAATTATTAACAAATAATCCTTTGAAAGTAAAAATTTTACATGATTCTGGAATTAATGTTGTTAAAAGAGTGGATTTAATTGTTCCACATAATCCGAAAAACAAAAAATACTTAAATACTAAGATTAGTAAAATGGGTCATGTAATGCCAAAAAAATATTCTTAGATATTTTTATTTTAAATTTTAAAATATTATTTAATTAATTTTAATTTTTATATTATATATATTAATTAAAATCATATTATATAAATTATTATTACACTGTTTTTATAATTATTTTTATATTAATATTTGTTAATAATATCTTAGTGAAGATTACATATTAATTTAGGTATTTATTATTGATTATATCTTATATATTTTATTATATAAAATTTATCCCTCTCATATGATTGAATAATAAATAAATTGTATATATTTTGTGTATAAAAATACATATTTTTATGCATATATTTACATAATATTAAATGTATTTAAAATAATATTAATATTTTTTAATAAATATCTTGATTATTATATAATATTTATATACATATTAAAAAAAAATATTTTTAATAATAAATACAATATTATTGCATAAAATGTATATAATACACTAGTTACTAAATACGATAACATAGTATAATAATAAGGAAATCTATTTAATTGCATTAATATTAAAAATATTATACATGTTAATACAAATATTATTTTTATACCTTTAGTATTTTTGTATGATATTTTTTCATAATATTTAGTTTGTTTTAAAATACGTATTGTAAATAACATTACACATAATATAACAGGTACTACAACAGTCATTATTAATATTTTAAAAATATTTGTTAAGATAAATAAAAATATTAATACATTTAATATAGTTATAATTGTTCTATTATTCATAATTCTCATAAAATTTATAATTTAAAATTTAATATATAGATATTTTGTAATTAGAATAAAAAAATTTTATATTTTTTATAAAATACTATAAGTACTAAATATATATAATATGTAAAATTATTTTTTTATAAATAAAAAAACTATTTTTTAGTTTTTTTTGTTGCATATTTTAAATTTACTGCTAACTGTACAATTTTTTTTATCATTATATTATTATTTTTTTGAAATTTATCAATTATATCGATAATAATTGATCCACAAATAATGCCGCTTGTACCTAATGATAATGATTTTTTAATTTGTGATGGTGTTGAAATACCAAAACCATGTAAAATAGGAGCAGAATTATATGTTTTTAATTTCTGAATAATATGTAAATTCGGGTCATTTGTTTTTTGTAAACAACCTGTTACTCCAGTACGAGAAATTAAATAAATATATTCAGTACTTTGTATGGAAAGTTTTTTTATTAAATCAGTATTAGCATTTGGTGGACAAATAAAAACTGAAGATATGTTATTATTGTTTGCACATTTTTGGAATATTTCTGATTCTTCTATAGGAACGTCTGGTATTAATACAGAATCTATACCAGAATATTTACAATTTTCGTAAAATTTATTAATTCCGTTTTTAAAAACAATATTTGCATAAACTAATATACCAATTGGTATTTTAGGATATTTATTACGTAGTATATTTAAAATTTCAAAACATTTTATAATTGTTATACCATGTGATAATGCTCTTAAATTAGCATTTTGCACTATAATTCCATCTGCTAATGGATCTGAAAATGGTATACCTAGTTCTAATGCATTTGCACCAGATATAATTAAAGCATCAATAATACGATAAAATACACTAATTGAAGGATCACCTATAGTAACAAATGGAACAAAACAACCTTCATTTAATATTTGCATTTTTTTAAACATATTTTTATATCTTAACATTTTGAATCCTTTTATTTAAAATGTTTTCATGTATTGTAGTTATATCTTTATCTCCTCTACCAGACAGATTAACAATAATATTTTGTTTTTTATTTGGTTCTTTATGTATGATTTTTAATGCATATGCAATAGCATGTGCAGATTCTAACGCTGGAATTATCCCTTCAAATTTACATAAATCAACAAATGCGTTTAATGCTTCTTGATCGGTTATAGTATAATATTGAACCCTTCCTGTAGAATGTAGCCATGCATGTTCTGGTCCAACAGATGGGAAATCTAATCCTGCAGAAATAGAATGCGATTCTTGAATCTGTCCATCTTGAGTTTGCATAATTGCAGATTTCATACCAAAATAAATACCAGTTTTACCGTATTGTAATGGTGCTCCATGTTTACCTGTTAAAATATCTGTTCCTCCTGGTTCAATACCAATTAATTGAACATTATCATTTATAAATGTATGAAATATTCCAATAGCATTAGAACCCCCGCCAACACACGCTATTATCTTATCAGGTAATTTCAATGTTTTCTTTAAAATTTGTTTTTTTGTTTCTATACCAATAATTTTTTGAAATTCGCGTACCATAGTGGGATATGGATGAGGTCCTGCTGCTGTACCTAACATGTAATGACTATGTATATAATTTTCAGACCAATCTCTTAAAGCTTCATTACAAGCATCTTTTAATGTACCTGATCCACTATTAACGGTGATAACTTCTGCTCCCATTAATTTCATTTTTAAAACATTAATGGATTGTCTTTGTATATCTTTACTTCCCATATAAATACGACATTTTAAATTTAATAATGCACAAGCAAATGCAGTTGCTATTCCATGTTGACCAGCACCAGTTTCTGCAAGGATACTTTTTTTATTCATCTTTTTTGCTAATAATGCTTGTCCCAATACTTGATTTGTTTTATGAGCCCCACCATGTAATAAATCTTCTCGTTTTAAATATAATTTTGTTTTTGTTTTTTTAGTAATATTTTTACATAATGTTAATGGTGTTGGTCGGCCTGCATAATTTTTTAATAATTCTGATAATTTTTTTTGAAAAATTATATCATTTTGTGATTCTACAAAATATTGTTCTAACTGTTTAAGTGCTGGTACTAAAATTTGTGGTACATACATACCACCAAAGTTTCCAAAATATGGATTTAATAAATTCATAAAAAACAATTCCTATATTACATGTGTTAATAATGTTATAAAAAAATAGTATTATTTATGATAATTTCAACTTTTTAAATACAAGTTTTAGTTTATCATAATCTTTAATACCAGGTTTTTTTTCTATCTTTGAATTAAAATCTAATCCAAAACAATTTAAATTTGATGCTTCTATACAATTTTTATGCGATAAGCCTCCAGATAAAAATACTTTATCTAAATTATATGTTTTTGTTTTTTTCCAATCAAAACAAATACCACTACCACCTTTAAAATTATCAAATAAGTAATAATTTATATATTTAAAATTTAATTTTTCTTGATTATTTTCGATACATATTGCTTTCCAAATTTGAATATGATCTGATATTTTTTTTCTTAAATTCGCTATATATTCTTGATCTTCATTACCATGCAATTGTATGGCATATAAACTACATGCTTGAGATAAATATTTTATTTTTTCAATATTTTCATTTTGAAAAACTCCAATATATTTTAATTTTGTATTTTGAATTATGTTACATGCAGTATTACATGGAATATTACGTTTTGAATTAGGAATAAATATTAATCCTCCATATACAGCACCTAGTTTTTTAGATCGATTTGCATCTTTTATTCGTGTTAATCCGCATATTTTATTATTACCAAATAAAATACTATTAACTTTTAAATGGACATTTTTAGATTTCATGATAGATGAACCAATTAAAAAACCATGCACTATTTTTTTTAATTTTTTAATTTGTTGATTGTTATAAATACCCGATTCACTGATAATAATTCTATCTTTTGGTATTAATGGCGCAAGTTTATATGTTGTATTAATATCAATAGTTAAATTGTTTAAGTTTCTATTATTAATTCCAATAATTTTAGCATTTAAATGAATTGCACGTTTTAATTCTATTAGATTATTAATTTCAGTCAAAATACCCATGTTCATTTTATGAGCAATACTAGCAAGTAATTTGTATTGATCATCATTTAATACCGATAACATTAATAAAATAGCGTCAGCATGATAATATCTAGCTAGATATATTTGATACGGATCAATAAAAAAATCTTTACATAATATTGGTTGTTTTACGAGCATACTTACTTCAGACATGCGTTCAAATGTACCAGAAAAATATTTTTTATCAGTTAAAACAGAAATTACTGTAGCATGTTTTTTATAACATTGTAAAATATTTTTTATATTTAAATTAGAATTTATTATACCTTTTGAAGGGGAAGATTCTTTAATTTCTAAAATAAAATTTGGAAATGATGATTTTAATGATTGATAAAAGTTACGATTAGAGATAACAATTTTTTTTTTAATATGTTGTAATTTTTGCATATTTTTTTGATATTTTAACCACTGTACTTTATCATAAAGTATACTTTGTAATATATTTTTGTTCATTATTTATCTCTTATAGATATTTTTTTTATTTGTTTATAAATTGCTCCATTTTGTATTTTTTTAAGGGCTATCTTAGTATTAATTTTAAGATTTTTATATCCAAATAATTTTAATAAAATTGCTGTATTCATTGCTATTAAATATTGATATTTAATATCACCAATACCTTTACAAACATCATTAAAAATTTTACAATTTTCATCAATAGTATTATTTTGTAATACGCATGCTAATGTTTTATTAATACCAAAATCTTCTGGATATAATTTGTATTGCATAATTTTTCCATACTTTAATTCTACTATATTGGTAACATGATGTAATGTGATTTCATCTATACCTCCACTACATAAAATAATTGCTCTTTCATAATTTAATTGATGTAAAATTTTTGCAAATGGTAGTAATAAATTTTTAGAATATACTCCAATAACAGAAAAATTCGGTTGAGATGGATTTAATAAAGGTCCCAATATATTAAATATAGTTTTCGTATTTAGTTCTTTTCTAATTTTAGTTACTACTTGAAAACTTGGATGGTATTGTGGTGCATATAAAAAACAAATATGGTAATTATCTAATTGCGCTCTAGATTGAGTAGTATTAATTTTTATATTAATATTATTTTTCTTTAAAATATCTGCAGAACCAAGTTGACTTGAGATACCATGATTGCAATGTTTAATAATTTTAAAACCAAATGAAGAAGCTAATATAGCACTTGCTGTAGATATATTAATTGTATTAGCACCGTCTCCTCCAGTACCTGCAATATCTGAAAATGGATATTTTGGTTTAGGAAATGGTATAACATATTTATAGCAAGCTTTTAAAGCGCCAATAATTTCATGAATAGAAATTGGACGTACTTTTATTGCAGTTAATATTGATGTTAACTTGATGGTAGATATTTTATTTTTTATAATTTTTTTAAATAAATAATAACTCTCGTATTCATTTAGTTTTTTTAATGAATATAATTTATTCAATATTTTTTTCATATTAATAAGCTATAATGATATGATCTTAATATTGTGATCATATTTGTAGTGTATACTTGTATTATTAATTTTTTTTAAAAAAAATAAAAAAATTAAAAATTTATTATGAATACAAAAATAATATAAAAAAAATATATTTACAATTATTTTATTCATATTTTACATTAACTTGATAGCTGTATATCAGTTCAGTATATATAATATTTTTAATAAAAACTTATGTTTAGAATCATTAATAATATTAATATCAACTTTATATTTATAATGTTAATATCATTAATTTTAAAAAACATTAAAATATTCGTTTTTTAATTTATTTATTACACTAAATATTATAAGATCAAAATTAATTTTTTCAACGTTAAATATATAGACATGATCAAAAAATTAAAAAATTAATTTTATTATGATATTATATAGTAAATAAAAATGATAAAATATGATTATAATTTATATTTTTTAAATAAAAAAATTTTTTAGTACTGTATGAAAAGTATTATTTTTATTGTAAATAATTTTTTAATTAGATCATTTACACCGATAAAAAAATAATATTATTGTATATATATATTTTTATTATAGTACAAAACAATGGAAGTTGCTTATAAAATTTATTTTTATGTATTAAATATATTTCTATATAATATCTTTTTTGTAATATTATCCAAAATTTTTTATGTAATGATATGATTTATAAGAACGTTATGATCGCTTTTTAATAAATTTTTTAATTATATACATTGTATTTTTACTCAAAAAATAGCATTAAAATTTTTATTATTACAATAATTTTTATATTTATCATATTTTTAACATGATTTTACCATTTTTTTTAACGGCATCAATCATAATGTTTAATACAGGATGTATAAAACTTCTTTAATCTGTTTGTAACACGTAAAATATAATTTATTGCATATAAAAATGTTATAATAGGTTTTAAAAACAGTTATATTAATTATGAATATTGATTTACATTATCTAAACACTAATAAAGTAAATTTGTTAAATTTCGATCGTAAAAAAATGCAAAATTTTATGCATTTAATCGACGAAAAAAGTTTCCGAGCTGATCAATTAATGCATTGGATATATCAACGTTTTTGTAATAATTTTTCATATATGACTAATTTTACAGAATGCTTAAAAAATAAACTTAAAAATACCAGTTTTATACAATTTCCTTATATATTAAAAGAAATAGTTTCTATAGATCATACTATTAAATGGTTAATTTCTGTACAAAATGGGATTATTGAAACAATATATATTCCAGAAAAAAAACGGGGTACATTATGTATTTCATCTCAAGTAGGATGTCCGTTAACATGTACATTTTGTGCAACTGGTATGCAAGGATTTAAAAGAAATTTATTAGTTTCTGAAATTGTTGGGCAAATTTGGTTAGCATATCAAAAGATTAATAATAATACAAAACATGTATATTTTCCTATTACTAATATAGTATTTATGGGAATGGGAGAGCCGTTATTAAATTTAAAAAATTTAATTACTGCATTAAATATTATATCTGATACATGTGGTTTTAATATTTCAAAAAAAAAAATTGTTATATCAACAGCAGGTATAATACCAGCATTAAACAAATTATCTAAGATATGCGATGTAAAATTAGCCATTTCATTACATGCGTCAAATAATACAATTAGAAATCGACTTATGCCAATTAATAAACGATATAATATCCAATCTCTTTTAAAAACGGTATTGCGTTTTTTACAAAATTCAAAATTAAATAAAAATGGTATAACAATTGAATATATTATGTTACATAATATAAATGATTCAATTGTACATGCTAAAGAATTAATTAAACTATTATATAATATACCTAGTAAAATTAACTTAATTCCTTGGAATTATTTACCAAATAGTCATTTAAAATGCAGTAGTATTACAAAAATAAATATTTTTTCTAAATATTTAATTAATAAAGGATTAATGACTACGATACGAAAAACAAGAGGGCAAGATATTCAAGCTGCATGTGGACAATTAACAGGTAATAATAATTATAAATCATAAGAAATATAAAATATTGTATAAATAGATATTTTACATATTTGTATTAACATAGGAAGATTTTTGTGAATTATTTTTTTCAATCTATAAAAGGTATGCATGATTACCTTCCCGAACAAACGATCTTATGGAATAAAATAGAAGATATATTTAAAAAAATATTGCATAATTATGGTTATTGTGAGATTAAACTACCTATCTTAGAAAAAACTATATTATTTAAGGCATCAATAGGAGAAATGACAGATATTATTGGAAAAGAAATGTATTCATTTCATGATAAAAATAATCTTAGTATTACTTTACGTCCAGAAGCAACGACAAGTTGTGTAAGGTCTATTATTCAAAATAAATTAATATATCATAAAAAACAAAAACTATGGTATTATGGTCCTATGTTTCGATATGAACGTCCGCAAAAAGGACGTTATCGTCAATTTTATCAATTTGGTCTTGAGACTTTTGGATTTTTCGAATTAGATATTGAATTTGAATTAATTATATTAGTGAATAAATTTTGGAAAGCATTAGGTATTTCACGTTTTTTAACATTAGAGATTAATTCTATTGGTTTACTCTCTGAAAGAAATGCATATCAAATGGAATTACGTAATTTTTTGAAAACATATGAATCTTATCTTGATAATATTTGTATAAGACAATTAAATAAAAATCCGTTAAGGATTTTAGATAGTAAAAATAAAAATATACAAAAAATATTATTAAAAGCACCGAATTTAATAGATTTTGTTAATACAAAGTCAAGGTTACGTTTTGAAAAATTATGTAATTTACTTTCAAATTTTAATATTCCATATACTATAAATTATAAATTAATTCGCGGACTAGATTATTATAATGATACAGTATTTGAATGGAAAACAAATTATATAGGATCACAAAATGCAATATGTGCAGGAGGTCGATATGATACATTGGTAAAAAGGTTATTAGGACCAGATACTCCAGCAGCTGGATTAGCAATCGGTATGGATCGATTAATATTATTAATACAGTCATTGAATTTATTTTCTCAAAAAAATATAGAAACTGATATTCATATTTTTTTTAGTAACAAATCTATAAAAAATCGAGCAATATTTTTATCCGAAGAAATTAGAAATGAATTTCCTAAATTAAAAATATTATTAGAATTTCAATCTAAAAAAATAAATACAATATTTAAAAACATAAAAAAATATTTTACAAAAATAATATTATTTATTCAGTCAGAAAATATAATTTATTTATATGATGTTATCTGTAAAAAAAATCAGATTATTAATTCAAATAATATTAATATTATGATAAAAAATATTTTTAATTTTTATACAAAATAATATTAATAATATATGTGATTATTGTATAATAAAAAATTAATTATATATTTTTTATAAAATATATTCAAATAATACTATTATGTCATTTTAAGGATTATATATGTTACAATATAAAACATGCAACATACAATCTGATACAGAATTGTGGAATTACATTAAACAAGAAATGTTACGACAAGAGCAGCATATTGAATTAATTGCTTCAGAAAATTACGCTAGTCTTTCTGTTATGCAAGCACAGGGATCGCAATTAACTAATAAATATGCGGAGGGATATCCTGGAAAAAGATATTATGGAGGTTGTGATTTTGTGGATCATATTGAGTTATTGGCAATTAATCGAGCTAAAAAATTATTTCATGCTGATTATGCTAATGTACAACCACATTCTGGATCTCAGGCAAATTTTGCTGTATATACTGCGTTATTAAAACCTGGTGATATGATTTTAGGAATGGATTTATCTCATGGAGGTCATTTAACACATGGATCTGTTATAAACAGTTCAGGAAAAATTTATAATTCAATTACATATGGTTTAAATAAAACAGGTAATATTGATTATGACCATTTACAGTATCTTGCACAGAAACATAAACCAAAAATGATTATTGGTGGGTTTTCGTCTTTTTCAAGATATGTAGATTGGAAAAAAATGCGTGAAATATCTAATACTATTAATGCATATTTATTAATTGATATGGCACATGTAGCTGGTCTAGTTGCAGCAAATTTATATCCTAATCCCATAGAGTATGCTGATGTAGTAACAACAACTACACATAAAACACTCTCTGGACCGAGAGGTGGATTAATTCTTTCAGCAAATCAAGATGAAGCATTTTATAAAAAATTAAATTCTGCTGTTTTTCCAGGTATGCAAGGTGGACCTTTAATGCATGTAATTGCTGCTAAAGCAGTAGCATTTCACGAAGCATTACATCCGAATTTTAAAACTTATCAAAAACAAATATTAAAAAATTCTAAAATTATGGCAAAATCTTTTATGGAACAAAATTTTAATATTATTTCTGGAGGTACAGATAATCATTTATTTTTAATAAATTTAAATAATAAAAATATTACTGGAAAAAAAGCAGAAAATATTTTGCAATTAGCAAATATTACAGTAAATAAAAATAGTATTCCAAATGATACAAAGAGTCCTTTCGTCACTTCAGGTATTCGTATAGGTACACCAGCTATTACAAGAAGAGGTTTTAAAGAATTAGAATCTAAAATTATTACTAAATGGATCATTGATATTATTAATGATTATAATAATATTAAAAAAATACTGAATATTAAAAATCAAGTACTTGAATTATGTAAAAAATATCCCGTTTATAAATAATTTTTTTATATAGTTATGGATGTAAAATACATAACTATATTTATTCTATTAATATGTACTATTCTGGAAGTATAATATTAATATTATTTGTACAAATATTATTGATATCCTGAATATAAGGTATTATACCTAAAAAAGGAGATTTTATATATTGTTTTATTGTATATATATAATTTAATAAATACTGTTCATAATTCATACAATTTGCAAACCAACCTGTTAGTTTTAAACCAGATGCAATAATTGATTTTACTGTTAATATAGCGTGGTTAATACAACCTAATTTTATTGAAATTACTAAAATAACAGGAATTTTTTCTTCTTTTATCCAATTAGATAAAGTATTTGTATTAAATATTGGTGTATCCCATCCTCCAATACCTTCTATAATTATCCAGTTTGCTTTTTTTTGAATATTATGTAATTTATCGGATAAATTTTTAAAAGTAATATTATTTTTTTTGCAGTAAAAAAAATTAGGAGGTATGTTACCATAAAAAGAATATGGGTTAATTTCTTTATATTTAAATTTAATCACACTATGTTTTTTTAATAATAATGCATCATGATTACGTAAACCATATATTGTTTTTATACAACCACTAGATACTGGTTTATATCCTGCTGTATTAAACCCTATAATTGTAGCTTTTTTTAATAATAACACTGATACTATTGTTTTTCCCACATTGGTATCTGTTCCAGTAACAAACCATGTTTTTATCATAATTAATATTTGATTTTATATATGATTAATATATTACGACTACCTATATAAAATAGGTAGAATTATAATAATAAGAATATAATATAAACATTATTTTAGTAAAGCATTATAATGTTGTGTTTCTGTTTTATATTTTTGTATTTTATTTTGTTTTGATTGTATAATATGCTTTTTAGCATATAATCCTAATTTCTGAAATAATTTTAAATCTTCTTTTTTTGTTGGATTAGATGTAGTTAATAGTTTACAACCATAAAATATAGAATTTGCTCCTGCTATAAAACACAATGCTTGCATATTTTGACTCATATTTTCACGTCCAGCAGATAGTCTAATATATGATTTCGGCATCATAATTCGAGTTACTGCAATGGTTTTAATAAAATCAAAATCTTCAAGATTTTTATTACGTTCTAAAGGTGTACCTTTAATTTTAACTAACATATTCATAGGAATGCTTTCAGGATTTTTAGTTAATTTCGATAATTGCAATAGTAACTCAGCACGATCATTAGTATTTTCTCCTAACCCTAATATTCCACCTGAACAAACTTTCATACCGGAATTTCTTACAATATCTAATGTATTTAATCGTTCTTGATATGTACGTGTTGTAACAATTTTACTATAGAATTTTGGTGAAGTGTCTAAATTATGGTTATAAAAATCTAAACCTGCAGAATATAATCTTTCTGCTTGATTCTTATTTATACTACCTAATGTCATGCATGTTTCCAATCCCATTTTTTTAATTTTTTTAATAATTTCAATTAAGTATGGCATGTCTCTTTCTTTTGGATTTTTCCATGCAGCTCCCATACAAAATCGGTTTGAACCAGATTGTTTAGCTTGTTTAGCTGCATCTAAAATTTTAGAAATTTCTAAAAGTTTTTCATTTTTTATATTTGTTTTATATCTTGAGCTTTGTGCACAATATTTACAATCTTCAGGACATAATCCAGTCTTGATGGATAATAAAGTACTGATTTGAATTTCATTGGGAGTAAAATTTTTTCTGTGTATTTTTTGTGCTTTAAAGATCAAATCTAAAAATGGTTTTTGAAATAGTTTATTAATTTCTTCAATTTTCCATATTTTTTTCATATTAAATTCCAAAAAAAATTATATTTTATATCAATAATTATTTATAATAAGATATCTATACATTTTAATATAATATTACGCTATGAAACAAAATAATTTACAATTTAATTCAAAACATATCTGGCATCCATATGATTCTATTAGTAAACCGTTACCTTGTTATATGATTCAATCAGCATGTGGAGTATATTTAAAATTAGACTCTGGTTTAAAAATTATCGATGGTATGTCTTCTTGGTGGTCTGCGATACATGGATATAATCATCCTATTCTGAAAAAACATTTAGTTCAACAAGTTAACAACATTACACATGTTATGTTTGGTGGTATAATACATAAACCTGCTTTATTATTATGTAAAGAATTATTAAAAATTTTACCTAAAAAACTAAAATGTATTTTTTTATGTGATTCAGGATCTGTTGCAATTGAAGTTGCTATGAAAATGGCATTACAATATTGGAATAACAATAAAAAAACTAGAAGAATTTTTTTAACTATACGTAATGGATATCATGGCGATACATTTTCTGCAATTTCAGTATGCGATCCAAAAAATTCTATGCATAAATTATATAAAACAATATTACCTAAGCATTTTTTTGCAAAAAAACCAAAAATATTTTTTAAAGAAAAATGGAATAATTATGATATTCATTCTTTTTTAGATTTAATAGTGAATAATCAATCTACAATTGCAGGAGTAATTTTAGAACCTATATTACAAGGTATAGGTGGTATGCAATTTTATCATGTAGAATATTTGAAACAAGTACGTTTATTATGTAATATGTATGATATTCCATTAATTATAGATGAAATAGCTACCGGTTTTGGTAGAACTGGTAAAATGTTTGCTTACGAACATGCCAATATTATTCCAGATATATTATGTATAGGTAAAGCATTGACGGGAGGTATGATGACTTTAGCTGCAACTATTACTACTAAAAAAATTGCACATCAAATTAGTAATAATTATCCTTATAAATTTATGCATGGACCAACATTTATGGGAAATCCATTAGCTTGCTCTGTTGCACAAAAAAATATTTCATTATTAAGAAAAAATATATGGAAAAAACAAGTTAAACGTATTGAAAAATATTTTCAAAATAAATTATTTTTATTATTAAATCATCCTCGCATTTGTGCAATAAGAGTTATTGGAGCAATTGCTGTTATCGAATGTTATCATAATATTAATTTGAAACTAATGCAAAAATTTTTTGTTAACTATGGTGTTTGGATTAGACCATTTAAACAAATCATTTATTTAACTCCACCATATATAATTAAGACAATACATTTAAAAAAATTAATACAGTCTATTAAATTGGCAATTAATGATAATTCTTTGTTTATTTTTTAAATTTATTTTTTATAATTTAATCTTATTATATTTATTATATCGTTGATATAGTAACATATTTAAGAAAATAATGATTAAATTTTATATATTATATTGTATGACTTATGATCCATGTTGGATTTATACCAGTCGGATATTTATATAATAAATTTAATAAACCATTTTTCATAGAAATACTGTATACTGCAATGGTATTACATGTTTGACTAGCAACAATTAAATAATTATTATTACTATTTATAATAAATGATTTTGGTTGTTTGACTGTATTGATTTGATGAATAAAATTTAATGTACAATTTAAATTTATTTTAAAAATAGTAATTGTACTATATAATCTATCAGAAACATATAAATATTTACTGCATGATGTCATATGAATATCAGCAGACCAAAAATAATTATTTTTTATTTTTTGTTTAAATAAACTAATATTTTGTATATTTTGTATATTATTATTAACATTATTGATTTTCCATACATCTACTGTACCATTTAATTCATTAATACTATAACAATAATTTTTACTGTTATGAAAAATAATATGTCTAGGTCCAGACTTTTTAGAACAAATTACATATTTCAAATATTTTAATGGTAATTTTCCAAATAAATGTAATTTAAATAAATATATCCGATCTGTTAATAAAGATGTTGTAATTACTAATTTATTTGATAAATCTAATTTTACTGCATGACATCCATTCATATTTTTAATAATTTGAATGGGTTGTTCAGGTATATGCTGATCATTAATTGTACTTATAGTTAAACAACCAGCATGATAGTAACTACAAAGTAAAAATTTTTCTTTTTGATCTAATGTAATATAATTTGGGCTATATGGAATATTTACAGAACCAGTTTTCTTTAATGTACCATTTGATAAAATATTATATACCAAAATTTTATATTTTGGTCTGATACCAATATATAGTGTATTTCGTTTTTTTGAAATAATTATTGGCTGTCCTTCATTGTTTTCAGTATATACAATTTGTATTAAATGCATTTCACCCGTATATAATAATTTCCAAACTTCAATTGCTTGATTACCAGCTGCAACTATATAAATGAATTGTTTCATGTGATATTACCTAATTTTTTAAACATGATGTTTTAAGTGAATATTTTTTTGATTTTTTTTAGGATATTAAATATCCATTGAATTCTTTCTATATAATTTTCAAAATAATAAAAAAATTGTAAAGAATGTTGATTATTGAATTTCCATTTCTTAAATTCTACTTTACATATTTTTAATAGTTGAATAGTATTAATTGATTTGTTATTTGCATCAAATATTATAGTACTACTTTTATTATCTGAGTTAAGTTTTATAATACTAATATTTTGTGATAATATTTTAATTTTAGTAGCAAAAATTAAATTTTCAGCTTCTTTTGGTAAATCACCAAATGCATTAATTAAATCTATTTTTGTTTGTAATAATGCTTCTTGTGTCTTCATAGAAAAAATTTTTTTATACCACATTAACCTGATATTTACATCTGAAATATAATTTTTTGGTAAAATGGTTGGTATAGATAATTTTATTTCAGGTTGTTCATGTTCTAATTGTTTTAATGATAAATGTTTATTATTTTTAATATATTTAACTGTTTTATTTAAAAATTCCATATAAAGTAATAATTCAATATTTTTTGCATGCCCGCTTTGATTTTTACCTAATACTTCCCCTACTCCTCTAATTTTTAAATCATGTTTTGACAACTCAAAACCAGATCCAAAACTTTTAATGTTACTAATTACATCTAATCTTTTTTTACTATTTACTGATACTATTTTTTTATTTCGTATTAGTAACCAAGCGTAAGCTTGTATATTTGATCGACCAACTCGTCCGCGCATTTGATGTAATTGTGCTAATCCAAAAAAATCAGCATTTTCAATAATAATAGTATTTACTGTAGGTATATCAATACCTGTTTCAATAATTGTAGTACATATTAATACTTGAAATTTTTTATTAGCAAAATCATACATAATTTTTTTTAAAAGACTACCATTCATTTGTCCATGACCGATTTGAAAAGTTGCTTCAGGAATCATTTTTTGTAATACATTTAATTTTTCTGTGAGATCTTGCACTTTATTACAAATATAATATAATTGTCCATGTCTTGAAATTTCAAATAAAATTATTTTTCTAATTAATAGATTACTATATGTTTTAACAAAAGTTTTAATTGGTAAACGATTTTGTGGTGGTGTTGTAATAATTGATAAATCACGCATACCATGTATTGCCATATTTAATGTTCTTGGAATTGGTGTAGCAGTCAAAGTTAAAATATCTATATTAGAAAAATTTTTTTTAATATTTTCTTTTTGGTGTACGCCAAATCTATGTTCTTCATCAATAATTAATAAACCTAAATTAAACCACTGAATATTATTGAATAAAATTTTATGTGTTCCAATGGTAATATCAGTCTCCCCGGTATTAATTTTATTAATAGACATTAATTGAACTGATTTTTTTTGAAAACGGGATAAAAGTTCAATTTGTATATTATGTTTAAGAAATCTATTTTTAAAAGTTTTATAATGTTGCTGTGCTAATAATGTTGTTGGTACTAAAATAACTACTTGTTTGTTATTTTTTACTGCAATAAATGCAGCACGAATTGCTATTTCTGTTTTTCCAAATCCTACATCTCCACAAATAAGTCGATCCATTGGAATCGGTTTATACATATCTGATAGTACTTCTTGCATGACTTTTTTTTGATCTTTTGTCATCTTAAATGGAAAACTTGAACAAAATAATTTATATTCTTGATCCTGCTTTTTAAACGAAAAACCGGTTTTTATCATACGTTGTGCATGATTTTCTAATATTTGTATTGCAGAATCGTGAATATTTTTAAAAATTTTTTTTCTTTCTTTTTTCCATTTTTTACATCCCAAAGTATCTAAAGTTAATTTTGTATTGATAATATCAGTATTATATTTTTTAATTAAGTATAGATGTGTAATTGGTACATATAATTTAGCATGATTTGCATAAAGAATAGTTAAATATTCTACAGTAATATTATTATTTTTGATAATACTTAAACCTTGATATTTTCCTAAACCATGTTTTAAATGAATAACAAATTCATTTTTTTTTAATTTAAAGATATTATTTTGGTTCATATAAATAACATGTAGTTGTGATAGATAATATTTTTATTATGTATTAATAATATAAAAAATAAATAAAATACTTGATTATAACTATACAAATATAATTTTATTTTTATCTTTTAAAAATATTTTTGATATATTAAGATATATGTTATATCATGTTATAAAGAATGATATTGATATAAGGTAAATATTATGACTATTAAAATTGGTATAAATGGATTTGGTAGAATTGGTAGAATAGTATTTCGTATTGCACAAAATAGACCAGATATTGAAGTAGTTGGTATAAATGATTTACTTAATATTGAATATATAGCGTACATGTTAAAATTTGATTCTACACATGGGAAATTTCCAGGTTCAATTTATATTAAGAATAATTGTCTTTTTGTAAATAATAACAAAATTCGAATTTTTGCAGAACGTGATCCAGTTAATATCGATTGGAAAAGTTTAAATACAGATGTTGTAATTGAATCAACAGGGATATTTTTAACTACTGAAAGTGCAAAAAAACATATATTTGCAGGATCAAAGAAAGTTATTATTACTGCTCCTCCCAAAGATGATACTCCAATGTTTGTCAATGGTGTAAATTTTAATAAATATTCTGGTGAAAATATCGTTTCTAACGCATCTTGTACTACTAATTGCTTAGCACCTTTAGCAAAAGTAATACATGAAAATTTTGGTATTGTAGAAGGATTAATGACTACTGTACATGCTACTACTGCTACTCAGAAAACTGTTGATTCTCCATCTCAAAAAGATTGGCGTGGTGGTAGGGGAGTATTACAAAATATTATACCAGCATCAACTGGTGCTGCTATAGCAGTTGGTAAAGTCTTACCTGAATTATATGGTAAATTAACAGGTATTGCATTCCGTGTACCTACACCGAATGTTTCAGTAGTAGATTTGACTGTACGATTAAAAATCTCAGCAAGTTATAAAAAAATATGTGAAGTCATTCAAAATGCTTCTCAAACACATATGAAAAATATTCTTGGTTACATTGATGAAGATGTAGTATCAAGTGATTTTAATGGTTTTCATGAAACATCAATTTTTGATGCAAAAGCAAGTTTATGTTTAAATGATAATTTTGTAAAATTGATTTCCTGGTATGATAATGAAACAGGTTATTCAAGCAAAGTATTAGATTTAGTACATTTAATTGCATAAATGTTTTATTAGTATTTTATTAATTGCACAGCATGTTTAATTTTTAAATAAATTATTACATGCTGTATTATTTTTAATGTATTATACAGTGATTATAAAAAAATATTATTTATATTTTAATAAGATATGTTTTTAATATAAAGATATTATTAAATATTTAATTCTTTAAATAATTGTTTTAACCAGGTTTTTATTCTATTTTCAGTATATTCTTTTTGTCGATCTTCATCAATTACTAAACCGACAAAATAATTTTTATCAATTACAGCTTTAGAACATTCAAATTGATAACCTGTTATAGGCCATCGGCCAATAAAATCAGCATGTCTTGTTTTTAAAATATTATATATAATACCCATACCATCACAAAAATATTCACTATAATCTTCTTGATCACCACACCCAAATAATGCAATAATTTTATTTTTAAAATTAATTTTTTTTAATTGTGGAATAAATTCATCCCAATCACATTGCAATTCACCGTAATACCAGGTTGGTATACCAAAGATTAAAATATTAAATTTATTAATATCATCAATTTTTGCATTAGCAATATCATAAATTTCTGCTTGTTTTATTCCAATCTTATTATAAATTTTTTTCGCAATTTTTTCAGTATTACCAGTATCACTTCCAAAAAAAATTCCTATTTTTTGCATTTTAGCCTCAAAAATATGTTAAAATTTATTTAGTAATATATAAAATTAATTTATATCATATATTGTATAAAATTGGATTTTATATTATAAAAATAATTTTTAACAAAAATAGTATTACGCATACAGAATATTTATTTGTATATATTTTTTATTTACTTTTTTTAAAACCATATAATAAATTTATTTTACCAATGTAGTTTATTATATAGATGTAATAATTACATTTTACTGCAATAAATAGATAAATTTTAAAATTAAAAAAATATACAAAATAAATATATTTCTATGATATATATATTTTACAAATTCATATATTAAAATATATACTTATAAATACATTATTGGAAATATATAATATGATGAATAATTATGAATTAGAAAAAATTATTAATAAAGAACTAGATACCCACTTATTTCATGATAATATACCTAATGGATTACAAGTAGAAGGTATAAAAAATATTCATAAAATTATTACAGGAGTTAGTATATGTGAAAAATTAATTAATATTGCAATTAAAAAAAAAGCACAAGCTATTATTGTACATCATGGTTTTTTTTGGAAGAATGAATGTTCAAAAATTATTAAAAACAAAAAAACAAGACTACAATTAATTTTAAAAAATAATATAAACGTATATAATTGGCATTTACCTTTAGATATACATCCAATTCTTGGAAATAATGTACAAATTGCTAATCAATTTAATATTAATATCTTAGGTCAAATATCTAATATATTATTATGGGGTAAATTTATTAATTCAATTACAGTACAAGAATTAAATACAAAAATAGAATTAATTTTACAAAGAAAACCTTTATGTATACAACATAATCGGAATAATATAATTAATAGTATTGCATGGTGTAGCGGAAAAGGACAAGAATTTATTAAAAATATTGGTGATATAAAAATAGATGCATTTTTAACAGGTGAAATATCTGAAGATACTATGCATTATGCATATGAAAATAAAATTCATTTTTTTTCAGCAGGGCATTATGCTACAGAATGTTGCGGTATACAAGCATTGGGACAATGGTTAATAAAAAAATATAATTTAGATGTTGAATTTATTAGAATTGATAATCCTGTATAAATCTATACTAAAATATATTTTTTAATAAAAAAATTTAATTATCCTATTAATATAGGTAAAATATGAAAAAAAATTATTCTTTACATGATAAATTTTGTAACTTGAGTAACAGTAATCAAATATATATTGAAAAAATATATCAATTTTTTATAAAAAACTCTAATTGTGTTTCTTCGGATTGGAAAGAATTTTTTCAATCAGATGATAATTATAATCAGTATATATGTCATACTGATCAAAAAAAACATATAAATAATGTTGATGATGATCATAATAGTATATATATTGCAGAATTTATAAAATTTGTTAGAACATATGGACATCAATATGCAAATTTAAATCCATTAAAAAAATCAATATCAAAAAATGCATTACGAAAAAAACTGTTAAATGATTTTTATCTTGATCAAAATATAAAAAATAATATTAATAATAATATGCAAAAAAACCCTTATTTTGAAGAAAAATATTCGATTTTTACCAATATATATTGTACATCTATTGGAATAGAATATATGCATATTAGTAATATAGAAGAACGTATGTGGATACAAGAATATGTAGAAAAAAAATTTTTAAAATTTTTTCTTTCACAAAACGAAAAAAAAAATTTATTAAGTTTGTTAATTAAATCAGAAATATTTGAAAAATATTTACATACTCGATTTCCTGGATCAAAACGTTTCTCGTTAGAAGGTTGTGAAGTATTAATTCCACTATTAAAAAAAATCATATGTTATACAAATAAAAAATTAACTTCAAAAATTATTATTGGAATGGCTCATAGAGGACGATTAAATGTTTTAGTTAATATTTTAAAAAAAAAAATCAATACTTTGTGTGATGAATTTACTTCTAACTATATTATAAAAAGTGGAACTGGAGATGCAAAATATCATTCTGGAATGAAAACCACAAAAAAAACAAAAAATAAAAATATAATAATTGATTTAAAACCAAATCCTTCACATCTTGAAATTATTAATCCGGTAGTTATGGGATCTTCTCGAGCATATCTTGATAGTTTTGAAAACAAAAATTCAGACCATGTTCTACCAATAAATATACATGGTGATGCTGCTATTATAGGACAAGGAGTAATTCAAGAACTATTAAATATATCACAAACAAGAAATTATACTGTTGGTGGTATTTTACATATTGTAATTAATAATCAAATTGGTTTTACTACATCCAGTTTAAAAGATATTAGATCTAGTCAATACTGTACAGATATTGCAAAAATGATACAAACACCAATTTTTCACGTTAATACCGATTTTCCAGAATCTGTCATTTTTATTACACAATTAGCATTAGATTTTAAATATAAATTTAAAAAAGATGTTTTTATAGATTTAGTATGTTATCGTAGAAGAGGACACAATGAAGCAGATGAACCGAGCGTTACACAACCTATAATGTATCAGAAAATTCAACAACATCCAACGGTATGTGAAATTTATAATACATTTTTACTATCTAAAAAAAATATTCCTTTAAATTATTTAAATGATGAACGTATAAAACAAAGAAAAAAAATACATGAACTCAGTGAATTGCCTATTGTACATCAAGATACTAAATGTATAAAAAAAAAAAATAAAAATATTGTTCCAAATATAGATTTAAAAATTTTATTTGAAAAAATTAATTACATACCTAAAACTTTCAAAATACATGAACGAGTTTTAAAAATTTATCAAGCACGACAAAACATGTTACATATTAATAAAGCATTTGATTGGGGAGCTGCAGAAAATTTAGCTTATGCAAATATATTATCGCACGGTATATCATGCAGATTATCTGGAGAAGATGTTAGTCGAGGCACATTTTTTCATAGACATTCTGTGTTATATGATCAAAATAATGGATTAAGTTATGTTCCATTATATAATTTACAAAATAATAAAACTAAATATTATATTTGCAATTCTGCTCTTTCAGAAGAAGCAGTATTAGCATTTGAGTATGGTTATTCTGTGGATGCAGAGAACACTATAAATATCTGGGAAGCACAATTTGGTGATTTTTCTAATGGTGCTCAAATTGTAATTGATCAATTTATTAGTTCTGGTGAGCAAAAATGGGGTATAAAATCCAAATTAGTATTACTTTTACCTCATGGATATGAAGGACAAGGTCCAGAACATTCATCATCTAGAATAGAACGATTTTTACAATTGTCTGCTCAAAATAATATGAAAATTTGTATTCCTTCTACTGCAGCACAAATGTATCATATTTTAATGTATCAAGCATTGTGTAATATAAAAACACCATTAATTATTTTTACACCAAAATCATTATTACGTAATAATATGACATATTCAACATTTTCAGATATACAATGTGGAACCTTTCAAAATATTATTCATGAAATTAATATTATAAATTGTAATAATATTACAAAAATCATTTTTTGTTCAGGAAAAATATATTACGAATTGTTTTCTACAAGACAACAATATAATATTAAAAATATTTCATTAATTCGAATTGAACAATTATATCCATTTCCTAAAAATGAAATTATTAAAATTTTAAATTATTATCATAATATTCAAGAAATTACTTGGTGTCAAGAGGAACCAAAAAACCAAGGTATGTGGTATTACATGTACAATAAATTAAAAGAAAATATATCATCTAATATAACTTTAAAATATGTTGGCCGTAATGCTTCTGCTGCTCCTGCAGTAGGATGCTTATCCATACATAACAAACAACAAAAAAAAATAATCTTTGATGCTTTAAATATTTTATAAAGAGAAACTTTTATATGACAGAAATTCTTATTTCGGTTCCTGAATTACCTGAATCAATTAATCAAGCTGTTGTTATTATATGGCATAAAAAGATAGGAGAATTTGTTAAACAAGATGAAGTTTTAGTTGAAATAGAAACTGAAAAGGTAATTTTAGAAGTACCAGCTCATATTAATGGAGTATTAACATCAATATTACATCCTAAAGGAGATATAGTCACTAATAAACAAACATTAGGATATATGAAAGCAATAAAAAATACAACTCAAGATACATACCAAAAAATTCAAACAAAAAAAACAAATATCGTAGAAAAAATAGTTGATACAACAATAAATAATCATACATTACAATTAAGTCCATCAATTAGGCGTATGTTTTATAAAAAAAATATTGATAATACACATATTAATCAAAAAAATAAATTACAACATGAAGGAGATCATTTACATCCTTTAAAATTAGAAAATCGTGAAAAACGTATTCCAATAACTGTAATTCGAAAAAGGATATCAGAAAGATTATTACGTACAATGCATAATACTGCTATGTTAACAACATTTAATGAAGTTAATATGTCTAAAATAATGAAGATACGTCAACAATATCGTAATTTATTTGAATTAAAACATGGTGTTAAATTAGGATTAATGTCTTTTTTTATTAAATCTGCTATAAAAGCTTTACAATCTTTTCCTGAAATAAATGCAAAAATCGATAATAATGAAATGGTATATTATAAATATTTTGATATAAATATTGCAATATCTACAGAAAAAGGTTTAATTACACCAATTATCAAAAACGTAGATTGTATGTCTATGGCTGATATTGAAAAAAAAATTCAGGATTTGATTTCACGAGGAAACACAGGACAACTAAAATTATCTGATTTATTAGGTGGTAATTTTACTATTACTAACGGTGGAATATTTGGTTCATTATTATCTACTCCAATTATTAATCCACCGCAAATTGCAATTTTAGGTATTCATACTATTCAAGATCGAGTAATATCTGTAGATAAAAAAATAAAAATAGCACCTATGATGTATATAGCATTGTCTTACGATCATTGTATTATTGATGGAAAAGAAGCTGTTGGTTTCTTAAATATTATCAAAAATACTTTAGAGAATCCTGAACGTATTTTACTAAATATTTAATACAACAAAATGTTCTAAATAAAAATGTAAAGTATGTAATAATGTAATAAGGAATATAAAATAACTTACTAGAGAATAGTAAAAAACAATAATTATTTTTAGGATACATTATGAAAAAAAATCAGTTAGTTTTAATTCGGCATGGTGAAAGTACATGGAACAAATTAAATCAATTTACAGGATGGACTGACGTAAATTTATCTAATCAAGGTAAAAAAGAAGCAAAGTTAGCTGGAAAATTATTAAAAGATAAAAACTTTATATTTGATCTATGTTATACATCTGTATTAAAAAGAGCAATTCATACTTTATGGTTGATCCTTTTTGAATTAGAACAAGTATGGCTACCAATTAAAAAAACATGGCGATTAAACGAAAGACATTATGGTGATTTACAAGGATTAAATAAAGAATCTATTATTTTGAAATATGGATCCGATCAAGTAAAAAAATGGCGTAGAAGTTTTACAGAAATTCCACCAAAAATAGAAAAAAATAAACATTCTTTTACATATCATGATCGTCGATATGAAAATTTACAGAAAATAAACATCCCGACTGCAGAGAGTTTAGAATTAACTTTGATAAGATTAATTCCATTTTGGGAAGAATATATTTTTCCAAATATAAAAAATGGAAAAAAAATATTAATTGTTGCACATGGTAATTCTTTAAGAGCGTTAGTAAAATATTTATCTAACTTAAATAACGAAGAAGTTTGTAATTTACATATTCCTACTGGTGTTCCAATGATATATGATTTTCATAATAATAAATGTTTAACAAAGTACTCTTTTCTAAAAAATTAACATTTTTTATACTTTATGTTTAATATTTTATAAGATTAATATATGATTAAAAAAATAGGTATACTAACAAGTGGCGGAGATTCTCCTGGAATGAATGCTGCTATTAGAGCAATAGTACGTACAGGTTTAAATCACAACATAAAAATGATTGGTATATATGATGGATATTTAGGTCTATATGAAAACCGAATGATTGAATTAAACCGTAATAGTGTATCTAATATGATAAATAGAGGAGGTACATTTTTAGGGTCTGCAAGATTTCCCGAATTTTATAAAACTAATATTCGTTCTATTGCTATACAAAATATTAAACATGCGAAAATTGATGCATTAATTATTATTGGAGGAGATGGTTCATATATTGGAGCAAAAAAAATTACAGAAATCGGTATACCATGTCTAGGATTACCTGGAACAATTGATAATGATATTTTTGGTACAGATTATACTATTGGTTATTTTACAGCATTAGAAACTATTGTAGAAGCTATTGATCGATTAAGAGATACATCATCTTCACATCAGCGTATTTCTATAGTAGAAGTTATGGGAAGATTGTGTGGAGATTTAACTTTATCTGCTGCTATTGCAGGAGGATGTGAGTTTATTGTACTACCAGATACAAATTTCAAAAAAGAATTATTACTTCAAAATATTAAAAATAGTATTCAAAAAGGTAAAAAACATGCTATTATAGCGATTACAGAATGTATTTGTGATGTTGATAAATTAGCTCAATATATTGAAAAAAATACTCATAGAGAAACAAGAGCAACGATTTTAGGGCATATACAAAGAGGAGGAGCACCAGTTGCATATGATCGAATTCTAGCATCCAGGATGGGTAATTATGCAATTAAAAAAATATTACAAGGTTATGGCGGACAATGTTTAGGTATTAAAAATGAAAAAATTATTCATTATAACTTAAATATTGCTATTGAAAACAAAAAAAAAAATTTTAAACAAAATTGGTTAAAAATAGCAAGAACATTATACTGATTTTTTGAGTGCCGGCCATAATACCGGCGCTTATAAATAATTAGCAAATAATTTTAATAATCATGCATAATATGCTTGATTTATATATTGAATAATTTGTATAAATGTTGAAAATTGTAGTGATGCAGTACCTAATAATACTCCATTAACAAAATCTGTATTCATAAAATCTTTTATATTACATAAATTAACTGATCCACCATATTGCACAATAATATTTTTTATATCAACATCACTATTATCTGAAATATAATATTTAATAAACTTATGCATTTTATTTACGTATTTAATATCTGCAGTTTGACCTGTTCCAATTGCCCAAATAGGTTCATATGCAATAATAGAATTTTTAAATACATCTTTTTCTTTTAGATTCAAAATTGCATCAATTTGTTTCCTGCAAATTAATTCAGATTGTTTTAAATTTTTTTCTTGTAAGTTTTCACCTAGACATAATATCGGTATTATATTTTTAGATTTAATAATTTGAAATTTTTTTGCAATATATGCATTATCTTCACGATGAAATATTCTACGTTCAGAATGTCCTATAATAACATAATTTACACCAATATCTTGTAACATATCAATAGAAATTTCACCAGTAAATGCTCCAGAATAATGTATATCGACATTTTGTGCGCCAATAAAAAAATTGTCATTTTGAATTGTATTTTTTATGTTATTAATATATATTACAGGAGGCGTAAAAATTATATTACTCAAGATTTGATTTGTATCAAAATAATATTTCAATTTCTTTATAAAACTATATATTAATACATTATTTCCATTTAATTTCCAATTTGCAGTTATTATAAATTTTTTCAAAAATTTTCCTCCTTAATGTAATAGAAAAACTAAGTCACTAAAAAAATTAATCATAGCACTTAGTTTCTTGAAAAATACATAATTAGATTATTTGTTTATTTAATTCAATATTTTGAGAATTAATTTTAAAAAATGTATCATTGTGAAATTTTTTAAAAAAATCTGTTTTTTTACATGTATTAAAAAATACAAGATGAATAGTACGATTCTTACGATCAAATTTATTAAATTTACATTCAATATAATCATTTATATTTAGAGCTGTAGTGTTATTTTTCATATGTATTGTTCCAATAACATTATCAGCTAATTTTATATAAACAATTTGATTTTTCAGTGCAATAATTTGCCCTGGTACAATATCATCACGTTTATATTTTTGAATATATTTACTAAAAGTATCTTCTTTTAACTGTTTAATACCTAGTGAAATTCTTTCTCGTTCTGGATCTACTTGTAGTACTACTGCAATTATATCATCACCTTTTTTATATTGATTTAATACTTTTTCATTAGCATGTTTCCATGAAAGATCAGATAAATGTACTAAACCATCTATACCACCTTCTAATCCAATAAAAATACCAAAATCAGTGATCGATTTAATTTTTCCTTTTACACGAACACCTCTTTCATTTATTTGAGAAAATAATTCCCATGGATTAGGTTTACATTGTTTAATACCTAATGAAATACGACGTTTTTCGACATCAATATCTAATATCATTACTTTTACAGAATCAGCAATATTCACTACTTTAGTTGGATGAATGTTTTTATTTGTCCAATCCATTTCAGAAATATGTACTAAACCTTCTATACCTTCTTCAATTTCAACAAAACAACCATAATCTGTTAAATTTGTTACTCGACCATAAACTTTTTTACCTTCATGATATCGTTCTAAAATTGAATTCCATGGATCTTCACTTAGTTGTTTTAATCCCAATGAAACTCTTGTTTTTTCACGATCGAATTTTAATATTTTTACAAATATTTCATCTCCAATACTAACAATATCACTTGGATGTTTTACTCGTTTCCATGCCATATCAGTAATATGTAATAAACCGTCAACACCACCTAAATCAACAAATGCACCATAATCAGTTAAATTTTTTATAATACCTTTAATTTTTATACCTTCTTGTAAATTTAATAATAATTGTTCTCGTTCAGCACTAGTTTCGGATTCAATAACGGCTTTTCTTGAAACAACTACATTATTTCTTTTTTGATCTAATTTAATGACTTTAAATTCTAACTCTTTATTTTCTAAATAACTAGTATCTTTGATTGGTCGGATATCTACCAATGAACCAGGTAAAAAAGCACGTAAATCATTTAATTCAACTGTAAAACCTCCTTTTACTTTTCCACTAATAATACCAGTAATAATTTCAGAATTTTCATATGCTTTTTCTAATTTGATCCATGACGCATGTTTTTTAGCTTTTTCTCGTGATAATACAGTTTCACCAAAACCATCTTCTATTGCATCTAAAGAAACATCAATATGATCACCAACTTTAACTTCTAAATGTCCAAATTTATTTTGGAATTGTTCAATTGGAACATAAGATTCAGATTTTAATCCTGAGTCAACTAATACTGTATCTTTTTGAATAGCAATAACTGTACCAGTAATAATTGATCCAGTTTTTGTTTTTATTTTTTTTAAAGATTCTTCAAATAATTTTGAAAATATTTCATTCATATATATTATTAAAAATAATGAGAGTTAACGTCTATTTTACTTCATGTTAAATAGGTTAATTGAAATTTTCTATAATCATCCTAATTATAGAGAAGATAATTTTATTATATTAATATATGACATAGCTACTTTAAAAACTTCTGTAACGTTCATATTACTGGAGTCGATTATAATTGCATCTTTTGCTTTTTCTAGTGGAGAATCTGTTCTATTTGTGTCGCGATGATCTCTTTTTTGAATTTGCAGTAATATGTTTTTGAAATTTACATAAAAACCTTTTTTTTTTAATTCATTCATTCTACGAAGTGCACGGTATTTTAATTTAGCTTTTAAAAAAAATTTTATTATGGCGTCTGGAAAAACAGTTGTACCCATATCACGTCCATTAGCAACTAATCCAGGTTTTCTCCTAAATAAACGTTGTTTAATTAATAAATTTTTTCTAACATATGTAATTGTTGCTAATTGAGAAGCAACTTTTGTTACTTCTTGTGACACGATATCATTTTCTGAAAAACTTTTTTTAATAATATTACATATTATTCCATTATCATAAGTAAAATAATGATTTAAATCTTCTAATAAAGAAATCAAATTTTTCTTGGAAAAAATCGGATTTTTTTTTAGAAATAAACAAGCAAATAATCTGTAAATTATACCAGATTCTAAATTAAACCATTCTAAATTTTTAGCAAGCGCTTGTGATAAAATACTTTTACCTGATCCACTAGGTCCATCAATTGTAATTACAGGAGCTAATTTCATATTTAAACATTCTCATACAAAATTGATATTATAAAGAATCATATTAAAATATATTATACAATATATTTTTTATGTTTTAAAACGACTAATTTTTTGAAATTCATAAAAATATTGTGGAAACGTTTTTGATACACATTCCGGATTAATAATGGTAACAGATTGATTTGATAATGCAAGCAAAGAAAAACACATTGCCATTCTATGATCATTATATGTATTTATATGAGAATAAATAAATTTTTTAGGAGGTTTAATAAAAATAAAATCCTTACCTTCTTTAATAATTGCACCAATTTTTTTTAATTCTGTTGACATTGCATATAATCTGTCTGTTTCTTTAACACGCCAATTATATATATTGTTAATTGTTGTACTCGATCCATCTGTAAATAATGCAAGCATAGCAATTGTCATTGCAGCATCAGGAATATCATTTGCATCTAATTGAATACCTTTTAATTTACCCTGTATACATTTTATATAATTTTCACCCCATATGATCTTTGCTCCCATTCTTTTTAGGATATCTACAAAATATATATCACCCTGTATACTATGTTTATTAATACCATATACCTTAACAGATTTACCTTTAATTGCAGCAGCTGCAAGAAAATAAGTAGCTGAAGACAAATCACCTTCAATAAAATATTTTCCTGGAGATTGATATTTTTGTTTAGCAGGAATCGTAAAAGTTTTATAATTGTTATTATATAAAATGATTCCAAAATCTTTCATAATTTTTAAAGTCATATCAATATATGGTTTCGATACTAACATACTATTTAAAATAATTTTAGTATCTATTTTAGCTAAAGGAGCTGCTATTAATAAAGATGTTAAAAATTGACTTGAAATTTCACCATTAACATATATTTTCCCTCCTTGAAAACCACCTTGTACTTGTATTGGTAAATAATGTTTTTGACCAAGATATTTAATATTACCACCACCTTGAATTAACGCATCTATTAAGTCTTTTATAGGTCGTTCTTTCATTCTATCATTACCAGTAATAATTATTTTTTTATTTTGTAATGCTAAAATAGCGGTTAATGGACGTACTGCCGTTCCTGCATTACCTAAAAATAATGATATACCAGACTTATATTGTAAGATATTTTCGCACCCTTGTATTATGCAATCAGTTTTATTTTTAAAATAATATTTTATACCAAGCATTTTTAATGCATCTAGCATATATATAACATCATCGCTATTTAATAAATTTTTTATATAAGTTGTTCCAGAAGATATTGCAGCCAACAATAGAACTCGATTTGAAATACTTTTTGAACCTGGTAAATTAATACTACCTTTAATTTCAGATATTGAACTTAAAGTTAATAAACTATTCATATCAAAGATTCCTTTTAATAAAATAATACTTACATATTTAATGATTAGTTTAGAATAAGTTTTATATAATTAACTATATTCTTTTAAATTTAAATTCGAAATTTTTCATAAACTGAATTAATTTTTTTACTCCAGTCATTGTCATAGAATTATAAATAGAAGCGCGTAACCCTCCTACTACTTTATGTCCTTTTAAAAATTTTAATCCTGCTTCATGTGATTTTTGTAGAAATATATCATTTAAATTTGGATTACGTAAATGAAAAGTAATATTCATATGTGATCTATTATTAGGATGTACAGTATTCATATAAATAGTACTGTTATCAATTGTTTGATATAATAAATGTGATTTTCGATAATTATTTTTTTCAAAAAAATCAATTCCGCCTTGATTTTTAGCCCATTTCAATACTAAACTAACGACATACCATGAAAAAGTTACAGGAGTATTAAACATAGAATCAGAATCAAAAATTTTTTTATAATCTAAAATAGATGGTACAAAAGGATAACTATTTTTTAATAATTTTTTTTTAATAATCACGATAGTAATACCTGAAGGTCCAAGATTCTTTTGTGCACTAGCATAAATTAAATCATATTTTTCAATATTAATTTTTCGAGATAATAAAGTAGAAGAAAAATCTCCAACAACAATTTTATTTTTAAAATTTGGTTCTTCGTGTATTGCAATACCTTCAATAGTTTCATTAGGACAATAATGTATATAGTCTGAATTTATATTTATTGGCCAATCTTCCATTTTTAATAGTGTTATTTGGCCATCAGTATTTTTTTTAATATTAATGTGATTTGGAACGCAATACTTTTTTGCTTCTATCATTGCATTATATGACCAATAACCACTATCAATATAATCCGCACAATGAAATTGATCAAGTAAATTCATTGGAATTGCAGAAAATTGAGCTCGAGCCCCACCTTGACAAAATAATATCGTATATTTATCAGAAATATTTAACAATTCATTTAAATATTTTTTAGAATTTACAATAATGTTATAAAATTCTTTACTTCGATGACTGATTTCTATAATTGATGCACCAATATTATTCCAATTTAAAAAATTTTTTTTTATTTCTTTTAAGACTTCATCTGGAAGCATAGCAGGTCCAGCGCTAAAATTATATATTTTTTTCTTCATATGTATACTAATAATATTAATATTTAAAAATGTTTTTATAAAAATTAATTGAGAAATTTCATACCATACATATATTTTTTACTTAATATTTTTGGTATTTCAACAACTCCATGAGAATTTTGATAATTTTCTAAAATTGCAGCTAATGTTCGTCCAATTGCCAATCCAGAACCATTAATTGTATGTAATAAAATATTTTTTTTTGTTTTTTTTTGACGATATTTAGCCTGTATTCTTCTCGTTTGAAAATCAGACATATTTGAACACGAAGAAACTTCACGATATTTGTTTTGAGCTGGAAACCAAACCTCTAAATCATAAGTTTTAGCAGCAGAAAATCCAAGATCGCCAGTACATAAAAGTACTTTTCTATATGGTAATTCTAGTAACTGTAATATTTTTTCAGCATGCAATGTTAACTTATCTAAACTACTCATAGAATTTTCAGGAGAGGTTATATGGAATATTTCTACTTTATCAAACTGATGCATTCGAATTAATCCACGTGTATCCTGCCCATAAGATAAACTTTCAGCACGAAAACAAGGTGAATAAGCTGTCAACATAATTGGTAATTGTTCTTCGGAAAGAATTGTATTGCGAAATAAATTTGTTAATGGTACTTCAGCAGTTGGTATTAAAATATACTTGTTATTTTTTTTTTTTTGATGTACTGTAGATACATAAAATAATTCCTTTTGAAATTTTGGTAATTGCCCAGCACCATACATACTTTCTGTATTGACTAAATATGGTATATTAGTTTCTAAATACCCATGTTCTATAGTATGTACATCTAACATAAACTGACCTATAGCACGGTATAATAATGCCATTTTATCTTTCATTACAACAAATCTTGATCCAGACATTTTAGAAGCTGTAAACCAATCAAAACCATTAATTTTTTTTCCTAATTCAATATGATTTTGAATATTAAATTTAAATTCTTTAATTTTACCCCATGAAAGTATTACTTTATTATCAGAATACCCAATTCCAAAAGGAACAGAATCATCAGGTATATTTGGTATATACGATACAATATTTTTAATTTTATCCTGTATTTTCTTTAATTGATGATTTTTTATTAATAAATTATTTTTTATACTAAATACTTCTTCTTTTAAAACTTTGTAATTTTGTTCAATATTTAACTTTTTCCCAATTATTTTAGATAAATTTTTATAACTATGTCTTAAATTTTCTATTTCAAACTGTATTTTTTTTCTTTTTTCTTGAATAAAATTTAAATTTTCTATATTTAAAGTAAAACCCCGATTTCTTAATTTTTCAAGAATTATATTCGGTTGATAACGTAATAACTTTGGATCAATCATAATATTTTTTTATAATTTTATTAATCATGGTTACGATAATATAAATCTATAAAAGATGTTATTATCCACAATATTTCTAATAATAAAAAAAATTATATAATGTATTATTATATACTATTATTTAGAAAAATAAAAAATATTTAAAAAACATTATATTATATAATAAAAATGATAAACTACATAAAATTAATTAGGTTATTTAATGATATATATAAAAAAAAAATTATTACATAAATTGATTATTATTGGATCAGGACCAGCCGGATATACTGCTGCTATATATGGTGCACGAGCAAATTTAAAACCATTATTAATTACTGGATTGCAAAAAGGTGGTCAATTAACAAAAACAGATCGAATTGAAAATTGGCCTGGACGATTTAAACCAGTAACAGGTATAGAATTAATGAATGATATGGAACAACATGCATTATCTTTAAATACACATATTATTCATGATCAAGTATTAGATGTTGATTTTTCTAGTCCAAAATTTAAAATAATATGTGAAAAAACAGAATATATTAGCATGAGTGTTATTATTGCTACAGGATCATCTCCCCGTTATTTAGGACTAAAATCCGAACAGAAATTCATAGGAAAAGGAATTTCAACTTGTGCAACATGTGACGGTTTTTTTTATCAAAAAAAAGAAATTGCTGTTGTTGGAGGTGGTAATTCAGCTGTAGAAGAAGCATTATATTTATCAAATATTGCTTCTAAAGTACATTTAATACATCGAAATACAGTGTTTAAAGCAGATAAAATATTAATACATCGATTAAATAAAAAAATAAAGATAGGATCTATTATTTTACACACTAATTATATTATTTCAAATATTATAGGACATGAAACAGGAATATCTAAAATTGAGATTACTAAATTAAAAAAATTTAATAATAAAAAAATACTTTCCGTTCAAGCATTATTTATTGCAATTGGTAGTATTCCGAATACTAATATTTTCCATGGAAAATTACAAATGGAAAAAGGATATATTAAATTACAATCAGGATTAAATAATATTTCTACCCAAACAAATATACCAGGAATTTTTGCTGCTGGAGATGTTGTAGATCATTTGTATAAACAAGCAATTACTTCATCCGCTAGTGGTTGTATGGCTGCATTAGATGCAGATCGATATTTAAGTACATTAGACTTAATTTAAAAAAAAGGAAAAAACATGAATAAAGAAGAAAATATTGAAATGCAGGGTAATATTATAGATACATTACCTAATACAATGTTTAAAGTAGAATTAGAAAATGGACATATTATTACAGCACACATATCTGGTAAAATGCGAAAAAATTATATTAGAATATTAACCGGTGATAAAGTAACAGTAGAATTAACTCCATATGATTTAAGTAAAGGGCGAATTATTTTTAGAAGTAGATAAAAATATAAATACTTTAATTTTATAGGTCAAAAAATACATGCGTACAAAATATTGTGGTAACATTACAATCTCTGATGTAAATCAAACCGTTACATTATGTGGATGGGTAGATCGTAAAAGAAATTTTGGAAATTTTATTTTTATTGATATGCGAGATTGTACAGGAATTATACAAATATTTGTTCATTCTAAAAATCACGATGTTTTTCAAAATGCACTAAAATTAAAAAACGAATTTTGCATTCAAGTTATTGGTACAGTAAAAAAACGCACCTTAAAAAATCAAAATATTAAACTAAAAACAGGGTTAATAGAAATTACTGTAAGTATTTTAAATATTATTAATAGTTCTCTTGCACTACCTATGGATATAAATCAAAAAAATGACGAACACATACGTTTTAAATATCGGTATTTAGATTTACGTCGATTTGATATGTTCCAAAATTTAAAAACACGTCATAAAATTACTGCATATATAAGACAATTTTTAAATAAAAATCATTTTATCAATATTGAAACTCCATTTTTAACTAAATCTACACCTGAAGGAGCTAAAGAATATTTAATATCTAGTCGAATACATCATAATAAATATTATGCATTACCTCAATCACCACAAATATTTAAGCAGTTATGTATGATATCTGGTATAGATAGATATTATCAAATTGTAAAATGTTTTCGAGATGAAGATTTACGTTCAGATCGACAACCAGAATTTACACAAATTGATATAGAAGCTGCTTTTATTGATGATATTTATATCAAAAATATTACTGAAGAAATAATAAAAATGTTATGGAAAAAAATTTTAAATTATTCAATAATAGATATTCCAACAATAAAATTTTATGATGCTATTAATACATATGGTTCTGATAAACCTGATTTACGTAATCCAATGAAAATATATCATTTAAAAAAAACAAATCTTATATATAATATTCATGATTTCAAACAAAACAATATAATTACAATTGCTCTAATTATACCTATGGGAATATCAAAATTTACAAGCAATCAAATAAATAATTTAAATGATATAATTAATATATATAATTCAATTCAATATATTTATATTTCTATAAATAATATTCATAAAAAAAAATATAGTATTACAAATACTATAAATAATTTAAAATCACAGCATATTATGGAAATAATATATGAAATAAATGCTAATAATGGCGATATTGTATTAGTTTTATCTGGTCAAAAAAATATTATTAATATATTATCAAATAATTTAAGACATATTATTGCAAAAGAACTTAATATAATCAATTATAATAGCTGGAAACCAATTTGGATTACTGATTTTCCGATGTTTAAAAAAGATAAAAATAATATCTTATCAGCAACACATCATCCTTTTACATCCCCTAAAGGTATCAGTATAAAAAAATTAAAAACTACAAATCCAGAATCAATTATTGCAAATTCTTATGATTTGGTAATAAATGGATATGAATTAGGTGGAGGTTCAGTACGCATACATCATCCTGAAATACAAAAAATTATTTTTGATATTTTAAACATGTCAATTACACACAAAAAAAATCCATTTGACTTTTTTGTTCACGCTTTACAATATGGAACTCCACCACATGCAGGTATTGCACTAGGTTTAGATAGAATAGTGATGTTGTTAACTAAAAGTCATAATATCAAAGATGTAATTGCTTTTCCAAAAACTAATATTGCAACTTGTTTAATGAGCGGTGCACCATCAAAATACACTTATTAATCATAATGGCACATGTTATATAATAATATTATTTATATCATGACACTAATTAAAAATATTATTGATTCTATTAATATAATTATTGAGCTAATTGGAATATTATAAATTATTGAAATTATTATACCTATCGTAATCGAAATGACATTAATACATATTGAAAATACTACCATATGTTCAGGTGAAGTAGAAAATTTTTGCGAAATAGCTGGTGGAATAATGAGAATCGCGGTGATTAATAAAGCACCAATTAATGTTGTTGATATACCAATTAAAAAAGCAGTTAATATCATTAATATTAAACGCATATTAAAAATATTAATGCCGCTTACTTGAGCAAGTTCAACATTAATAATCATTAATAACATTGATTTCCAAAAAAATAATATAATTGAACAAATTATCAATGTCATAATGACAATAATATTAATATCTATTCCCGTTAATTGTAATACATTACCTAATAAATATTGTGTCAAATCTGATTTTTCATCTTTTGAAATAAAATGTAAAATAATCATACCTATTGATAAAGAACTATATGTTATAATACCTAAAATTGTATCCATAGACAAATTTGACATACGTTCTATATAAATAATAATTATTGTTAATAAAATTAATATTACTAAAACTGTAAATACTCTATTAATATTAAATAATAATGCACATGCTAAACCCAACAAAGATGCATGTGATAACATATTACCAAATGATGACATTTGACGCCATAAAATAAAAGATCCTAAAGGTCCACAACAGAATGACAATAATATTCCTGTTATCCAAACAAAAAAAAAATGTTTGCACATTTTTGAATCCTCTAAAAATAACATATATATATTAATTTAAAAATCGTGTACATGATTATGTTTATGAGAATATAATGCTAATTTATATATTGGTGCAGTACCGAACATTGAAATAAATTTTGAATTCTTAGTAATAGTTTTAGGTGATCCAGAACAACATATATGATTATTTAAACAAATAACCTCATCAGTTTGTGCCATAACAAAATGTACATCATGCGATACAATTAAAATCGAGCATAATAATTCTTTTTTTAATTGATGTATAAGTTGATAAAAAGCAATTTGACCATTTATATCAACTCCTTGTGTAGGTTCATCTAAAATTAATAATTGAGGTTGACTTAATAACGCACGTGCTAATAGAACTTTTTGTATTTCTCCTCCAGATAATTTATTTAATTGAACATATTCTAAATGTTGTATATTAATTTTATTTAATGATTGAATAATATTATTTTGATTTTTATGATAAGATAATTTTAAAAAATCATGTACTGAAATAGGAAAATATGCATGAAAATTTAATTTTTGTGGAACATAACCAATACTCAAATTTGGTATACGTATTATAGAACCTTTTTTTGGATGAATTAATCCTAATATTACACGTACTAAAGTTGATTTTCCTGCTCCATTAGGTCCAATTAATGTAATAATACGATTCGAATATAATGATAACGATATATTTGATAAGATACTTCGATTAGATAGATCAATAAAAATGTTTCTTAAGGAAAGTAAGATTTTCATATGTTATTAGTGCGTATAATCGAATTAAAAAAAAGAAATTTTAAAAATATTATTTCTAATATATGTAAAATTTCTATAATAAATATAAATTGTATATAAAAAAATTAAACTTTTAAAATTCTATGAATATTAGTTTTACCAGATTTTCCCATAATATCACCTTGTGTAATAATAATAATATCTCCAATTTTTAATAAATTTTTCTTTAATAGCAAAAAAATTGCATCATTAGCTACTTTTAAATCTTTATTTGGGCTATTAAAATAAATTGGTACTACACCACGATATAAAGATACTAAATTTAATACATTTTGATGTTTAGATAATGCAAAAATTGGCAAACCTGAACTAATTCTCGAAGTTAATAAAGCACTTAAACCAGATTCTGTTAATGTAATAATTGCACTTACACCATTTAAATGATTTGCGGAATACATTGCAGACATTGTAATAGTTTCTTCAATATTGTTAAAATGTATTCCAATTCGATGTTTAGAAACGTGCATACTTGGTATTTTTTCTGCACCCTTACAAATATTAGACATTGCTTGTACTGTCTCAGATGGATAATATCCCGTTGCAGTTTCAGCAGATAACATAACTGCATCAGTACCATCTAGAACAGCATTTGCAACATCCATAACTTCTGCACGAGTTGGAATGGGATTATGTACCATAGATTCCATCATTTGTGTAGCAGTAATTACTATTCGATTTAATTGTCTTGCATACTTAATAAGTTTTTTTTGTACACCAACCAATTCAGAATCACCAATTTCAACACCTAAATCACCTCTTGCAACCATAATTGCATCAGATGCTAGAATCATTCTTTTCATAATATTAACATTTGATACTACTTCTGCACGTTCCATTTTTGCAATTATTTTTGGATAATTACCTAATGCACTTGATAGTTCTCTTGCTAACATTATATCTCTTGGATGTCGGGGAAAAGATACTGATAAATAATCTACTCCAATGTTAGAAGCAATAATAATATCTTTTTTATCTTTTTCTGTTAAAGATTCTGCAGATAACCCTCCTCCAAGTTTATTAACACCTTTATTATTTGATAATTTACCACCAATTAAAACTTGTGTAATTACTTGAGTATCATAAATTTTTAAAACTTTTAATTGTATACGACCATCATCTAATAATAAAATATCATTTATTTTTAAATCTGTTGATAATTCTTTATAATCTATACCAACCCTGGTTTCACTACCTTGATTACTTGGTAGATTTATATCTAATATAAATTTTTTACCTGGTATTAAAAATACGTATTTTTTTTTAAAACCAGATATACGAATTTTTGGTCCTTGCAAATCTCCCAACATTGCCACATGACAACCAAGTTTTTTAATAATTTGAAATGCATGATATGCTCGACTTTCATGTTCTTCTTGCGTACCATGAGAAAAATTTAAACGTAATATACTTGCACCTGCTAAAATAGATTTTTCAAGATTATCATTCTGATCTGTTGTTGGACCTAAGGTAATAACTATTTTTGTTCTTCTTCTACTTAAATTCATTTTATTCAACCATAATGTTTTGGATAAATTAAAATTAAAAAAAATTGTAATTATGAAATAATTATACGTGTAATAAATAATCATATAAAATATTTTATAAAATATATATATTTAAATTTATTAAAATTAATTTATGAACTAATATAAGATTATTTTAAGTTTTTTTTTGATATCAAAAATTAACCTTTATAATATATTATTTTTAAATATTAAAAAATAAAACATCTTAAAGAGGAATACGTGAAGATAAACAATATTAAACCACATGATTTAGTAATTTTTGGAGCAAAAGGTGATTTATCTTGCAGAAAATTAATACCTTCCTTATATCGATTAGAATTACAAAAATTATTGCACATAAATACTCGAATTATTGGAGTAGGACGCGCCGATTGGGATCATAATCATTATTCCAGTGTAGTATTTAAAGCATTAAATCAATTTAACAATGATGTCATCGATTATAATATCTGGAATAAATTTAAAAAAAAATTATATTTTTATAATCTTGATGTTACTAAAATAAACAATTTTATTCATTTAAAAAATATATTACAAGAATCTACAAATACTAAAATATATTATTTTGCTGTACCCCCTAATAAATTTAATGACATTTGTACAGGATTGGGTAAAATAAAATATAATAATCAACCAAATCGAATTATTGTAGAAAAACCAATCGGTGTATCATTACAATCATCAAAAATTATTAATCAACAATTAAATAAATATTTTCACGAAAATCAAATATTTAGAATAGATCATTATTTAGGAAAAGAAACAATACTAAATTTATTAATATTACGTTTCGCAAATCCCATGTTTCATAATATTTGGAATAATACTACTATTAAATACGTGAAAATTACTGTTGCTGAAACAATAGGAATAGAAAATAGATGGTCATATTTTAATAGTATTGGTCAAACGAAAGATATGGTACAAAATCACTTGTTACAAATATTAAGTTTGATTACAATGTCATCTCCAAAAAAACTAGATTCATATAATATAAGAAAAGAAAAAATTAAAGTCTTAAAATCATTACGAATAATTGATTCAAGTAATGTGCATACAAATACATTACGCGGACAGTACAGTTCAGGTGTGATTAATGGTAATATAGTACCTGCATATATTAAAGAAAATAGTTCAGAAAAAAACAGTGATATCGAAACATTTGTTTTAATTAAAGCAAACATTGATAATCCACAATGGTATGGTGTACCTTTTTATTTAAAAACTGGTAAACGCATGCATGTAAAAAAAACTGAAATTACGATGTATTTAAAAAATATACCAAATACAATATTTCAAGATAATATTAACAAAAATTATGTAAATAAATTACGTATTAAATTAGAACCAAATGAAGGTATAGAAATTGAATTTTTAAATAAAAAACCTGATATAAATTGTAAATATAAACTAAAAACAGCATATTTAAATTTTAATTATCATGAAATTACACAAAATAAAATTGCAGATGCATATGAACGGTTATTATTAGAAAGTATGAAAAACGATCAGTCATTATTTGTATCTAAAGAAGAAATTGAAACCTCATGGAAATGGATTGATTCTATTAGTAATGCCTGGAAAAAAAACCAAATAAAAGTGCAATTATATCCAGCAGGAACAAAAGGATTATCTTTTTCAAAAAAAATTAAATAAAAATATTTTTAAAAATATAATAAGTAATATACCCAATACAACTTAATAATTTTCTTTTTTATAAAATATAAAGTTATTAAATTAATTCATGTTTTTATAACATATTAAAATATAAAATTTATTTAAAATAGGAAAATATAATTATATGATACGAGTCATTCTATTTTTACTCACTAATTTGTCTGTTACATTTATGTTTGGAACAGTATTATTTTTGACCGGAATTGAATCAAATAGTATCAGAGCACTAATTATTTTTTCTTCCCTTGTTGGATTTACCGGTTCAATTACATCATTATTATTATCAAAATGGTCTGCTCTTCGATCTACCAATGGAAGAATTATTTATAAACCTCAGACATCAATGGAAGCATGGATTTTAAATGCAGTAAGATATCAATCTAATCAACTAGGTATTAAAGCACCAGAGGTTGCAATTTATACTTCAAATTCAGTAAATGCATTTGCTACTGGTTACAGCAGAAATAGTTCTTTAGTAGCATTTTCGAATAAACTTCTTGATGTAATGGATAAAGACCAATTACAAGCTGTAATTGCACATGAGTTAAGTCATGTTGCTAATGGTGATATGATTACATTAGCTTTAATACAAGGTGTAATTAATACATTTGTATTTTTTGTTTCTACAATCTTCTCACGATCAATTATGAATATGTTATCTACATATAGAAACTCAAATTATGTTAGATCGTATGGTTTTTTAATTAATTATGTATCTACTATGCTTTTACAAGCGATATTTGGTATGTTAGCAAGTATAATTGTTATGGCTTTTTCAAGATATCGTGAATTTAAAGCAGATGCTGATGCAGCAAAACGTGTTGGGTGGGATCGAATGATTCGATTGCTCGTAAGATTTAAAGAAGTTACTGAACCTAGACCACCTGAAGATATCAAAACATACTGTATTCATGGACAAACAAAATCTTTCTTCAATTTATTTTCTTCACACCCTCCAGTACAAAACAGAATTGACGCATTGCATGATAAAACTTATGAATAATAATTTTAAAATACATTTTATAAACTAAATTATCTATTACTTTTTATGGAGTTTGTTCATGGTATGCTTGTTAAATCCAGCAACATGGGTTGGATTATTAACTCTTGTTTTATTAGAAATAGTATTAAGTATTGATAATTTAATTTTTATTGCTATATTAATAGATAAACTACCTCCAAATAAAAGAGATAAAGCTCGTTTCATAGGTTTAGGAATATCATTAACTATACGATTAATTTTACTCAGTACAATATCATGGATGACAACATTAACTGATCCTATTTTTAGCAATAAATATTTTACTTTATCTGGGCATGACTTAATACTATTATCTGGAGGGTTATTTTTAGTATTTAAAGCAACCATTGAACTACATGAAAAATTAGAAGTATGTGTAAATAACCATCCAAATAATCAACATTATTCTGGATTTTTGACTATTATCTTTCAAATTATAATTGTAGATATTATTTTTTCATTAGATTCTATTATTACTGCAGTTGGCATGGTAAATAAATTGTTTATCATGATTTTTGCAGTAATAATTGCAACATTTATAATGTTAATAGCATCAAAATCATTAACAAAATTCATTCACGAACATCAAACAATTGTAGTATTATGTTTAAGTTTTCTATTAATTATTGGTGTTAATTTAGTTTTAGAATCTTTTGGAGTATATGTAACTAAAGGATACATGTATTGCGCAATAGGATTTTCATTGTTGATTGAAAAGTTAAATCAATTTATTTCAAAAAATCTTATAAAACACGAATCTTTAAAACCAATTCGACAACATGTAACTGAAATTATTTTCAGTATAATGCAAAAAAACAGTAATAAAAAAATAAATATACAAAGTAAAAAAATAAAAAATACAATGCGTCATATACTTCCTCTTTATAAGAATAATTTTCAAGATGAAGAAAAATATATGATTAAAAATATATTAACTTTAACAGAACGATCTATTCGAAGTATTATGACCCCTAGAAAAAAAATTATATGGATTAATACAGTCAATCATGTTAATAACATTAAAATACAATTATTAAATACACCTCATAGTATATTCCCATTATGTAAAGATACATTAGATAATATGATTGGAATAATTCAATTAAAAGAATTATTAATACATTTTGATTATCATAAATTTGATATTAAAAAATTTCCTATACTAAAATCACCAATTATAGTATTAGATACTGTAAATCCAATTCATGTAATTGGGACTTTAAAACATACAAAAAGTAATATTATTATTGTAACAAATAAATTTGGTATTATACAAGGATTAATTACTCCCTTAGATATTTTAGAAACAATTACAGGAAAATTTTCAAAAATTAATTCAAATAAATAAATTATTATAAAAAATACATTAATTTATAAATATATCAATAAAATAATAGTAAAAGTTTAAAAAATAATAAATATAAAAATCTTATTGCATATTGAATGATAAAAAACATAATCAGGTTATTAAAATAATGCACAATACAAAACATCATAATATATTATCTATTGATTGTTCCTTACAACATAATGTAATTGCTATATTATATAACAACATCCTTTATTATAAAATTGATCAATGTCATAAAAATCACGAAAAAAATATTTTAACAACACTTAATAGTTTGTTAACTATAAATCATATAACAATAAAAAATTTTAAAATTCTTTCTTTTTTTATTGGACCTGGAAGTTTTACTGGAATTAGATTAAGTGCAAGTATTGCTCAAGGATTATCAATCCCACATAATATTAATCTAATTGGGATTTCCACCTTAAAAATACTTGCAGAACAAGCATGGCGTTTATACCAAATAAAAAAAGTTATTGTGTGTAATATTGCTAATAAAACAAAATTATATTGGGTTCAATATAAAAAAAATGAAAAACATGATTGGATAGGTAAAGAATTATTATTAACTATACATCAAGCATATGAAAAAATTTATTCCTTGCAAGAAATATGGTATATGGTTGGATCCGGAATTTTTTATTTTCAAAATATAAAAAATCCATTTTTATATATTAAAAATATTAATACATCTTATGCACAAGATATGATTAAATTAACACAAATAGAAGATAAAAAAAGTAATTTTTTATTATTAGAAAATATCCACTTAAATTATTTAAACAACCCAAGTTATATAAAAAATAAAAAAATATAACAAACTACATATTTTCACTTATAAAATAAAATATATGTAGTTGCATTATACATGATGATTAAATAGTTGATTTTAATTGATAAAAATTTGGTATTTTTTTTTCATATTGAATAATTTTATCTTCATGTTTCAATGTTACATCAATATTATCTAGCCCTTGTAATAAACAAGAACGATAAAAATTATCAATTTCGAAAAAATATTTTTTATCGAGAATTATCAATTCATTATTTTTTAAATTAATAGTAGCTTGTATACCAGGTTTTTTATAAATCATATTAAAAATATTATTCACTTTATTTTCAGATAATGTAATTAATAACAAATGATTGTTAAAACTATTACTGTAAAAAATATCTGCAAAATTTGGAGCAATAATAGCACGAAAACCATAATCTAATAAAGCCCATACTGCATGTTCTCTAGATGAACCACAACCAAAATTATTTCTTGTAATTAAAATACTACATTGAAAATAATTTGGTTTATTCAAAACGAAATTTGTATCTAAAGTATGTATGTTACCCTTAATAAATCGCCAATTATAAAATAAACTTTCTGAAAATCCAGTTTTATCAATTTTTTGTAAAAATTGTTTTGGTATAATAGCATCAGTATCAACATTAGAGATATCTAAAGGTGCTATAATACCAGTATGACTAATAAATTTTTTCAATATTTAACTCCAAAAAAACGTTATATATTATTTTATTTTTCTAATATCTTTAAATTTACCAAATAATGCAGCAACTGCTGCCATAGCAGGACTAACTAAATGTGTACGACCTCTATGACCTTGCCGATGTTCAAAATTACGATTACTTGTTGAAGCACATCTATCCTCAGGATTTAATTGATCATCATTCATTCCTAAGCACATTGAACAACCAGGCAGCCTCCATTCAAATCCAGCATGAATAAAAATTTTATCTAACCCTTCTTTTTCAGCTTGTTTTTTAACAAGTTTCGAACCTGGGACAACAATTGCTGTGACTTTTTCATGAACATGTTTATTACAAATCATTTTAGCAGCTAATCGTAAATCTTCTATTCGAGAATTAGTACATGATCCAATAAAAACTTTATTGATTTCAATATCTGTTAAAAATAATCCTGATTGTAATCCCATATATAATAACGATTTTTCTGCTGCTTTTTTTGTAGAAATATCTTGAAATGATTCAATTGATGGAATAGGTTTATCAATTGAAATAACTTGACTAGGATTTGTACCCCATGTAACTTGAGGAGCAAGATTAGTAATATCTATTGATAATGATTTATCAAAACAAGCATCGTCATCCGATTTCAAAGTATTCCAATATTTTATAGCATTATTCCAATTAAAACCCTTAGGTGTAAAATTTTTATTTTTTAAATATTGAAAAGTTATTTCATCAGGAGCAATAATACCTGATTTTGCACCCATTTCTATTGCCATATTACATAATGTCATTCTACCTTCCATACTTAACTGAGATACTGTTGTACCAGTAAATTCAATTACATATCCTGTACCTCCAGAAACACCAACCTGATTAATAATAAATAAAATTATATCCTTAGGACTAATATTATCATTTAACTTACCAGAAACATCTATTTTCATCGTTTTATAACGTTTTTGTTTAATTGTTTGAGTTGCAAGTACATGTTCAACTTCTGATGTCCCAATTCCAAATGCTAAAGCACCAAAAGCACCATGTGTTGAAGTATGCGAATCACCACACACAATTAACATTCCAGGTAATGTCATGCCCTGTTCCGGTCCTATCACATGCACAATACCTTGATTTTCATGATTTAAATCAAATAACGAAACATTAAACTCATGACAATTATTAGATAATGCTTGTATTTGATTACGAGCCATATGATCTAATAAATTAACATTACTTGTTTTAGTGGAAACGTTATGATCCATTGTTGCAAATGTTTTTGACGGACAACGAATTTTTCTATTTTTTAAACGTAAACCGCTAAATGCTTGTGGAGAAGTCACTTCATGAATTAAATGTAAATCAACATATAAAATCGATGTATTTTGTGTATCTGTATGAACTATATGGCTGTTATACAGTTTTTCATATAATGTTTTTCCCATATTATATCTCTTTAAGTAACGTTTGGGAAATTATATCTCCCATTTGGTTAGTATTAACATAATCTTTTTTATTATTTGAAAGGTCAAATGTTCTGTAACCTTTTTTTAAAACTTGTTTAATAGTTTCAAAAATTGCATCGGATAATTCATATAACTTCATACTATAACGTAATAATAATGCAATTGATAGAATTTGAGCAATTGGATTTGCAATATTTTTACCTTGAATGTCTGGTGCAGATCCTCCAGCTGGTTCATACATACCAAAATTTTTTTCATTCAAACTTGCTGAAGCTAACATACCTATTGACCCAGTAATAGCTGCGCATTCATCTGATACAATATCCCCAAACAAATTAGAACATAATATTACATCAAAATGACTTGGGTTTTTAATAATTTGCATAACTGCATTATCAATATACAAATGTGATAATTGCACTTTTGGATAATTTTTAGCTACATTATTAACGGTTTCTCTCCATAACTTAGAACTTTTTAAAACATTAGCCTTATCAATTGATGTAAGTTTATTATTCCTTTGTTGTGCAATTTTAAATGCCATATCTGCTATTCTATAAATTTCAGATTGATAATATAGTTCAGTATCAAAAGCATAGTCCCCAAATTCAACACTATGCTTTTTTTGTGATTTTCCAAAATATATTCCGCTAATTAATTCACGCACACATAATATATTGATATTAGTATTAATAATATCTTGACGTAAAGGAGATAAATCTCGTAATTCAGTATATAAAATAGAAGGTCTAATATTTGCAAATAAATTAAAATGTTTTCTTAATGGAAGTAAAGCACCACGTTCTGGTTGTTTTTCATCAGGCAAATTATTCCATTTAGGTCCACCAACAGAACCTAGTAAAATTGCATCTGATTTTTCACAACCTATTAACGTATGTATTGGTAAAGCAGTACCATGTTTATCAATTGCAACTCCACCAATATCATATTCATGAAAAATAAAATTAATAAAGCATTTTTTTTTTAAAATACTTAAAATTTTATATGCTTCGTGCATTACTTCAGGACCAATACCATCTCCAGGTAAAATTGCTAAATGAAATTTTTTTTCCATATTAAAACACTCTTTCAATAAATATTTAAAAAATATAATAAAAAATATTTTTATAATATATATAATCCATTTAATTAATATTAAAGTTCATTCGATTTATTTAATGTTAGAATAACTTGATTAGCTCGCCAAATACTATTTAAAACATTTACCATAGCTTGTGCTGAAGACTCGATAATATCAGTTGCTAATCCGATTCCGTGAAATTTTCTATCCCGATAATCTACAATAATATCCACTTGCCCTAAAGCATCTTTACCCTGACCTTTTGCAAATAATTGAAATTTTTGTAATAAAATTTTATAACTTGAAATTTTCTGTAAAGCACGGTAGACAGCATCAACAGGACCGTTACTAGTTGTAGCAGATTTAGTAACAATCTCCTTTCCACACACTAAAGTCACTGAAGCAGTAGCAGAACCACTGGTACTAGATTTGACATTAAAGTATTCTAACCGAAAATATTCTGGTGTTTCTTGTTGATTATTTATAAAAGCTAAAGCTTCCAAATCATAATCAAAAACCTGACCTTTTTTATCTGCTAATTTTAAAAATGAAACATATAATTCATCAATATGATATTCACTATCCTGATAACCCATTTGTTGCATGCGATGCCGTACAGCTGCCCGTCCTGAACGTGAAGTTAAATTTAATTGTACTTCTTTTAAACCAATTTCTTGTGGAGCAATAATTTCATAATTTTTTCTATTTTTTAGGATACCATCTTGGTGTATTCCAGAAGAATGCGAAAAAGCATTACTACCTATTATTGCCTTATTTGCTGGTATAGGCATATTACAAATTTGACTAATAATTTTACTTGTGCGGTATATTTCTTTAAATTCAATATTTGTATGTACTTTTAATATATCTTGACGGGATTTAATTGCCATAATTACTTCTTCTAATGCTGCATTTCCTGCACGTTCACCAATACCATTCATAGTACCTTCAATTTGTCTAGCTCCAGATAAAATTGCTGAAATTGAATTACCAACTGCCATTCCTAAATCGTCATGACAATGTACAGAAAGCACTGCTTGATCAATATTTGGTACCTTGTCATATAATACTTTAATAATATTACTAAATTGATTTGGTAAAGTATAACCTACTGTATCTGGAATATTAATTGTATTTGCACCAGCAGAAATAGCACATTCAACAATTTTGCATAAATTATCTAAAGATGTTCGCCCAGCATCTTCACAAGAAAATTCTATATCATTTGTATAACGTTTAGCATATTTAATAGAATGAATTGCCATATTTACAATTTCACCAAAATTTTTTCTTAATTTAGATTGCATATGTAAATTTGAAGTCCCTAAAAAAACATGAATTCTAAAATTATCTAATACAGACATAGCATCTGCAGCTGCATCAATATCTTTTTCAACACAACGTGCTAAACTACATATTATTGTATTTTTAATATTTTTTGAAATTTCTCGAACGGAATTAAAATCACCAGGTGAAGAAATTGGAAAACCAACTTCCATAACATCAACTTTCATCCTCTCTAAAGCTAAAGCAATTTGCAATTTTTCTTTCACACTTAAACTGGCCTGTAAAGCTTGTTCTCCATCTCGTAATGATGTATCAAAAATAATAACTTTTTCATTCATGGTATTATCCACATAAAAATCATTAATATCTTATTATATAAAATAAAGATTTTACTTTTTCCATATTACTCGTAATTCTAAAATAAAAACATTAGGATCTTTTTGATTTGCATGAACCGTAAATATATTTGGTTTCATTTGTATATATTTATCCACTGTAAATAAAATTTCTTTTTTTAATTTTATAAAATGCCTGGAATAATGTACATATTGTTTTTGTTTAAAAAACACCATTTGTAATCTTTTTTTTGCTATATGTGCTGTATTTTTTTTACGAGATAAAAAAAAATCTAATAATGACATTGTTTATCTCCAAAACAATCTTTTAAAAAAATTTTTTTTTTCTTCGTGTAAAAAACGAAAATTACATTTTTTACCAAGTAATCTATTAATTGTATCATGATACGCTTGTCCTGCCTTAGATTTTTTATTAAGTATAATTGATTCACCTTGATTCGATGCTTTTAATACAGACGAATCCTCAGGAATAACTCCAATGATTGGAATACGTAAAATATCCAAAACATCATCCATACTTAACATTTCTCCATTTTTTACTCGAATTACATCATATCGATTTAATAATAAATATTCTTTCACAGGAAATAAATTATTTTCTGCTCTACGTGACTGTGCAGCAATAATACCTAAAATACGATCAGAATCCCTAACAGAGGATACTTCAGGATTTGTAACAATAATGGCTTCATCAGCAAAATACATTGCTAAAATAGCACCATCTTCAATACCAGCCGGAGAATCACAAATAATAAAATCAAAATTCATATCTAATAATTTTTTAAAAATTACATGCAAACCATCTTTAGTTAATGCGTCTTTATTTCTAGTTTGTGAAGCAGGTAAAATAAATAAATTGTCTGTATATTTATCTTTAATAATTGCTTGTTGAATGTTTGCATCTCCTTCTAATACATTAATTAAATCATACACAACACGTCTTTCACAACCCATAATCAAATCTAAATTACGTAATCCAATATCAAAATCGATTACTATAGTTTTATTTCCACATTGTGCAAAACCAGTTGCAATTGCTGCACTGGATGTAGTTTTACCTACCCCCCCTTTACCAGAGGTAACTACAATAATACGAGCCATATATTTATTCCATATTTTAATAGAATTTATGTTAACGATTTAACATATAAAATATTTTTATTTAAAAAAACATGCGCACTACATCCTAATAAACTAGAAGAAACCTGATCTAATAATACATACTCTCCTGAGATTGAAACAATTTCAGCAAAAAACTGTGTACAAAAGATATGTCTTGTATTATCTCCATGTACACCTGCTAAAGCACGTCCTCTCATTTTTCCATAAATATGAATATTACCACCAGAAATTAATTCTGCACCTGTACTGACATTATTGGTAATAATTAAATCTGATTGTTTAACGTAAATCTTTTGTCCTGATCTAACTGGTTTAGTAATAATTACTGATTTATTATTTTTAAAATTTAAAAAATTATTTTTTTGTAAATAATTTTTATTATTTAAAATAGTTTTACCATCATTAAAAATAGGTAAACCAGATCGAACTACAATACTTTTTAAAATACAATCAACATATCCGCAAATACCAATAATACGTAATCCAGTTGAAATAATTGCTTTATACATATCATTCCAGTTAACTGATGCTGTGAGATGCGAAATATTTAACATAACATATGCATCTTTAAAAAATACTGGTGATTCTTTAATTTTTTTGGATATTGCATTCTTTACTAGATTTATAATATGGTTTTTAATATATAGTACTAAAAATGTAAAAACACTACCTTTAAATTCAATAGGATTATTTTGTAACATAAAAAAATTTTTTAAAATCATATGTAATATAATATTATATTATAAAATTTAAGTATTATAATTATAATTTCAAATATACATTTTTATTCATAGAGGATAATTTATATTGTATTTAACTGATGAAAGTAAAATCGTTATTCAGTATAAACATCAATTTATAAACAAAAAAGTACTTTTTTCTGGAAATATTCACGATCAAAACTTTTTACACATAATTTCAAAAAAAATAAAAATACATATACAAAAATATTATCATGACAATATATCATGTTATAAAATAAAAAAAAATGTTTGTTTTAGAATGTTACCTAGAAAAAGTTTTATTAAAGATTGCGATATCATAATATTTTTTTTGATTCGGAATAAAATTGAATTAATTTTTCAGTTAACATATATATGTGCACAACTTACACAAAATAAAGAAATTTTTATAGTAGGAAAAAACAAATTCGGTATTAATAGTATTTGTAATTTGTTTAAAAATTGGATTTATTTTAAAAAAATTAGTTATAAAAAAAAATGTGCATTATATTATGGTAAAATAAAAGAAATACCTAAATTTTCTTTAAAAGAATATTGCAAAAAATATGTAATATATAATACCACAATCGTAACTTTACCTGGAATATTTGATTATAAAAAATTAGATTTAGGTAGTCAATTAATGATTCATAGTTTTAATACAATACATACAGGTAAAGTATTAGATATTGGATCAGGTTCAGGTGTATTATCTGCTATATTAAAAAAATATTCACCATTAGTAAAAATTACTCTTATTGATAACAATAGTACAGCATTATTTTGTAGTAGTTATACTCTTCGAATCAATAAGATGATTGGTAGAGTTTATTATAGTAATATTTTTTCAAACGTAAAAGATAAATTTGATTTAATAATAACTAATCCTCCAACACATTACGGAAATTTAAATAATTTAAGTATTATTTATAAAATAATTAAAGAATCAAAAAATTTTTTAAAAAAGAATGGAAAATTAAGAATAGTATTACATTCAAATATATCATGTAAAAAAATATTTATTAAATATTTTGGAAATTATAAAATATTGAAAACAAAAAAACATTTTAATCTTTATGAAGTATCTACTAAATAAAATAATATAATTTTATGCCCAGAGCGGGAATCGAACCCGCAAAGCTGTTAAGCCGAGGGATTTTAAGTCCCTTGTGTTTACCTATTTCACCATCCGGGCAAATATTTTAGGCGCGTTCTGGAATTGAACCAGATTATACGGATTTGCAGTCCGCCACATAACCAATCTGCCAACGCGCCAAAAATTTAATGCTAATTTATATTGTAATCAATATTACAAATATTGTCTAACTTTTTTTATTAAAATATAATATTATATAAGATTGTACCTAAATAATTATTTGATATAGTAAATAAAAAACTTTACATACAATGCTAATTGTATTAGTATATAGAAAGTATACATTGAATTTTAACATACTACAACACATTAATTTAAAATTACATTCGGAGGAGTGGCCGAGTGGTTTAAGGCAGCGGTCTTGAAAACCGCCGATAAGTAATACTTATCCGAGAGTTCGAATCCCTCCTCCTCCAATTTGAAATAAATAATATGTTGTACATAATATCAAATAATGATTTAAATTAATTCATAAAAAATCAGATAATATTATAATATAACTTTTTAAAGTTTCTATATCTTAAAGTAAAACTGGTGTATACGAATTCCAAATAAAAATAATATTATAAAATATATTATCCAAGAAAATATAAAAACCATCAATAATCTAGTCGCTTTATACCAAACACTACCGAAATTCCAACTAGGAATAAAATTTAAAATCAATATTAACATAATAAACATCATTACTGTAGAAATTATAATCTTTAATATAAAATAAAACCAACCAGGTTGAAATTTGAATAAATGTTTTCGATATAAAGTCCAATATAATAAAATACAATTAAACCAAGCTGAAAAACTAATTGATAATGATAAACCTAAATTACCAAACTTCATACACAAAAAAAATAAATTAATAATTTGTGTAATACAAATAGTTATAAAAGAGATAATCATAGGTGTTTTAACATCTTGACGAGCATAAAATGCAGGAGAAAGAATCTTTACTAATACTAATCCTAACAATCCTACAGAATACCCTATTAATGACCTTTCTGTCATCATAGTATCAAATTTTGTAAACTTACCATATTGAAATAACACCGTAATTAAAGGATGAGATAAAACATATAACATAATTGAACTAGGTAATCCAATTATAAAACTAATACGCATAGCCCAATCAATTAATTTACAAAATTGATCTTTCTTCTTATACACAATGCTTTTCGTTAAAGATGATAATAATATTGTACCAAGCGATATACCTAATATACCAACTGGAAATTCAATTAACCTATCTGCATAATACATCCAAGATACTGAACCTGACATAAATAAAGAAGATAAAATACTATTAATTAATAAAGAAATATGATTCGCTGATACACCAAGTACACCTAAACCAATTTTTTTTAACAAGCTAGATACATTTAGTATTTTAAAATTGATTGTTGGTGGAACTAACATATTAATTCGTTTTAAAAATAAAAATTGATATAAAAATTGTAAAATTCCTCCAAAAACAACGGACCAAGACAAAGCAAAAATTGGAGTATGAAAAAATTTTGTAAAAAATAATGAAGATATAATCATGCTACTATTTAATAAAATTGGTGAACATACCGGTATTAAAAAACAATTCCAAATATTAAGAATAGCAGTTGTTAAAGAAGATAAAGAAATAAAAAAAATATAAGGAAAAGTAATTCTTAATAACTTAACAGTTAATTTAAATAATAATTTTTTTTTAAAAAAACCTGGTACAATTATACAAATAATGTAAGGAGCAAAATACATACCAATGAAAGTTAAAAAACATAATATTAAAATCATAAAACCAAAAATAGCAGAAAAAAATTTTCTAGTAATATTGCTATTTTGTTTTTTATATTGAATAAAAATAGGAATAATAATTTGTAAAAATGCTCCTTCTGCAAATATCCTTTTCAATAAGTTAGGTATCTTAAAAGCTACAAAAAATGCATCAGTTGATATTGATACTCCAAATGTATAAGCAATAATAAAATCACGTATAAAACTCAATATTCTTGAAAATAAAGTTAATAAACTAATATTAATAAACGATTTTAAAAGATTCATATTGTTAATAAATATTTCAATTAACGTACAATATAAAAATTATCTGTATATAAGATATGTTTTATAAAATACTAAAGATAATTTTTTAAAATTCTAATTAAAACATAATTATATTATATAATATACTTATATACTTCATATAAATTCTAATTCGATAATAAATATATTTGCACGGAATATATAAAAAAATAAATATATTATATCACATATTATATATAAAACGTATTATTGAAAAATAATATACAAAATCATAATTGATATAAATTTAATATTAATAATTTATATAATATAATAAATATTTAAAAAAAATAACATTTTGTTAGTTTTAAAAATATATAATTACTTTTTAAAATATAAAACATAAAACATACATAATTATTTCTTCAATAAACTATTAATGTACATATAAATTATTAACATCATATTAATTATATAATATTTATTTTTATATGTATACATAACTAACATTAATAATTCATTATACATACACCTAAATAAATCAAACTATATAAAATATTTATATAAAATATAAATTTACATTAATATATTTTAAATTTACAAATAATAAATATTTCTAGGTATTAAATTAACATATTAATATTATAATCATTTAAGTAATATCAAAATATTTTTATAATGTATAATAATAAAAATACTTACAAAGTATTAGTATTCTTAATATAAAATAATAATACTATATTTAAAAATAAAAAATATGAAAGCAATATATTAAAAAGTAGTTTTTTACGGAGCAGTATGGATAGTCAACATATTTTAAGTATAAAAATTACGAATGATATAAATCACCAACGAATCGATAATTTTATACGTAAAAAATTTCAAAAAATTACAAAAAATACATTATATAAAATGTTAAGAACAGGATATATTAAAATTAACTCAAAAAAAATTAAACCATATTATAAAATACAAACAGGAGATATCGTTTCATACACAAAAAAATTGGAATTAAAAAAAAATAAAAACCTTATTTTAAACAACATTATAAAAAAAAAATTTTATTCTTACATTTTATTTGAAGATCGAGATTTATTAATTATTAATAAACCTACTGGAATTGCAGTACATGGTGGCAGTGGTGTAAAATTTGGAATTATAGAAATATTTAGATCACTAAAAGAAAATTATCGAATTTTAGAACTAATACACCGTATCGATCGTAATACTTCTGGAATATTAATGTTATCAAAAAAAAAATCTGTTTTAAAAAATATACATCAGCAATTTCAAGAAAAAAAAGTTTATAAAAGTTATACTGCTATAGTACATGGCGTTTTAAAAATAAATAAACAACATATTTCTATACCACTATCTAAAAAAAAGTTACAAAATGGTCAAAAAATTATTACAACAGATCCATTTGGAAAAGAAGCATTAAGTATTTTTAAAATAAAAAAACGGTTTGATAAAAATACATTAGTAGAAATTATACCAAAAACTGGACGAACACATCAAATCCGTGTACATGCTGCATATATTGGACACCCAATTGTCTTTGATAATATTTATGGAAACAATTTACTAGATCGTAAAATTAACTTTAAAAAAAAAAATAAAAAAATTTTATTACATGCTTCTAAAATTACATTTCACCATCCAAGAAACTATAAAAAATATTATATTTACGCTCCAATAGCAAATCGATTTATAGAATTTTTTCAAAATAGATAAAATAATAAAAAAATATACTTTATATAGGAAATGTAAATATGGCAGTGCAAAAAAGTAAACCAACTCGTTCAAAAAGAGGCATGAGAAGATCTCATGATAAACTATGTATGCCCACTTTATCACAAGATAAATTTAGTAAAGAAATTCATATACGTCACTGCATGACAAAAAAATTTTTTTATCAAGGTAAATCTATTTTTAAAAAAAATAATACTAATTAATATATTTTAAAAAACTTTAACATAAATAAAAACAATTTATTTATGTTAAACATTATATTGCACAAAATAAAAAATATATACTAATAAAACTTTTGTTGATAGATAAAGGATATAATATGATTTTCAAAATAGCAATGATTTTTCCTGGACAGGGAAAACAAAATATACACCGAATATTATGTCTAAATAATCAAGATAGTATTATTAAAAAAACTTTTGAAGAAGCTTCAGAACACTTACACTATAATATCTGGAAAGCAATTCAAAAAAAAACATATATAACCAAACAAGATATACATATTCAACCAATAATATTAACTACTTCGGTAGCTATTTATCGATTTTGGAAAAAGATAGGAGGAATAAATCCTGTAATTTCTTCTGGACATAGTTTAGGAGAATATTCTGCGTTAGTATGTAGTGATGCAATTACATTTTTAGACGGATTAAAAATAGTAAAAAAAAGAGAAATTATAATGAAAAAACAAATGAAAGGATTAGAAACACAAATGCAAGCTATTATTGGATTAGAAAAAAAAATAATACTAAAAATATGTAAACAAAATTCATGTAAAAAAAGTGTTAACATTGCAAATATTAATTCTAAAAATCAAATTGTTATTTCAGGATATAAACAATCTGTACAAAAAACAAGCATAATATGTCAAAACATGGGTGCAAAAACTATCATATTACCAATTAATATAGCTGCCCATTGTAATATTATGAAAAAAATTAAACGAAAATTTACGAAACAAATAAAAAAAATAAATATTCAAAAAACTAAATATCCAGTTATCAATAGTATCTCAGTTAAACAACAAATTTCTAAACATACTATTCGTAAATCATTAGTAAAACAATTATTTCAACCCGTACAATGGGAAAAAACAATGAATGTAATAAATTCAATGTCAAATATCATATTAGAAATGGGAACGAATAATATTTTAACAAATTTACACAAAAAAAATTATGTCAATATAATACCGATGAATACTATTCAAAATATTAATCAAACATTAAATTTATTACATAAAACTAATCATGCAAAAAAATAAAAAAATTGCTTTAATTACTGGAGCAAGTCGGGGTATTGGAAAAGAAATTGCAAAAACTCTATCTAAAAATAAGATTTTTGTTATTGGTAGTTCTAAAAATATAAATGGTAAAAATATTATAGATAAACAATTAAAACATAATGGATTTGGTATAATTTTAGACCTAAATAATCTAGAACAAGTATCACATTGTATACAAAATATATATAACCAATTTAAAAAAATTGATATCTTAATTCATAATGCTGCAGCTAAAAATGATAAATTATTAATTAATATGCACTTATGTGATTGGAATAACACTTTTAAAGTTAATTTAACAGCTATATTTCTTATTACAAAAATAATTGTAAGAAATATGATAAAACAAAAATATGGTAGAGTTATTATAATAAGTTCAGTTTCTGGATATACTGGAAACATTGGACAAATAAACTATTCAGCATCAAAATCTGGAATAATTGGATTCAATAAAACACTCGCTTTAGAAGTTGCTTCTAAAGGTATTACATCAAATGTTATTGCACCAGGTTTTATAGATATAGGAATGACTAAAACAATGACAGAACGTCAAAAAATAAAGTGCTTATCCAAAATTCCAATGAAAAAATTTGGTTCCGCAAAAGATATTGCTGCTATAGTATTATTTTTAACATCAAAATACTCATCATATATTACCGGACAAACTATTCATGTAAATGGCGGAATATATATGAATTAAATTTATAACATACATATTCAAAATTTCAATGATTGTATATAATAAATATATTTACTGATAAAAAAAAATATTATGAAAAAAATTAAATATGAAATAAAGAAAATTATTTCTAATATTATGAATATTAAAATAGAAAAAATAAATGAAAAAACTAACTTATTTGAAGAGTTAAAAGTTGATTCTTTAGATATGATTGAAATTACTATGGCTATAGAAGAAAAATTTGAAATTGAAATACCAGATTCAGATCTTGAAAATCTTTATACAATTGACCTTATTGTACAATATCTTCAAAAAAATAAATAGAATTTCATCAATTCAATGAAAAATATTATTTATAATAAAAGTAAATTTATTATTTTAGAAGGACTTGATGGATCAGGTAAAACGCATGCTTGTCAATTAATTAAAAAAATTTTAGAAAAATACAAAATTCCACATATTGTAATTCGTGAACCTGGGGGTACACCTTTAGCAGAAAAAATTAGGAATCTTATAAAAAATTTTTACACATATGAAATAATTAACCAAAAAACAATCCTTTTACTTGTTTATGCCTCCCGTATGCAATTAATTCAAAATATAATTGCACCAGCATTGAAAAATAATATTTGGGTAATATCAGATCGGTATGAATTATCTTCATTTGCATATCAAGGTGGTGGTTTTAAAATTAAAAAAGAATTAATCATATTTTTAAAAAAAATCATTGTTAAATCTTATTTACCAGATTTAACTATATATTTAGATATTATACCAAAATATGCATTACATCGCATGATAAAAAGAGGAAAATTAGATACAATTGAAAATAATAACATTAATTTTTTTCAAAGAACTCGGAATACTTATTTACATTTAATTTCTAAAAATAAAAATAGCTTAACTATTAATGCTAATCTAAAAATAGATATTGTACACCAAGATATAAAAAATAAATTAAAAAAATGGTTAAGAACATGCAAAATATATGGTACCCGTGGTTAAACTTAACTTATAAAAATATTATTACAAATTATCAAAATAAAAAATTACATCATACAATATTAATAGAATCATATAATATTCAAAATACATATAAAATAATATGGGCTGTAATTAGATGGATATTTTGTAATAAAAAAAATGGAAAAAAAAGTTGCGGAAAATGTACAGGATGTATCCTAATTAAAACAAAAAATCATCCTGATTTTTACATTTTACACTCTAAAAATACAAACCAAATATTTGAAATTAACAAAATTCGTAATATTATTAAAATTATAAAAAATACTGCACAACAAAGTCATGATAAAATTTTATGGATTCCAAATTATACATCATTAACAATATTTAGTATTAATGCATTATTAAAAATTATAGAAGAACCACCTAAAAATACTTTTTTTTTTATTGGTAATATATTATATAACAAAATACACTGTACATTCAAAAGTAGATGTGTATTTTACCAAATATTTACACCAAATGAAAACATCGGATTATCTTGGCTAAAAGAAAATACTACAATAAAAAAAAAAAATTGTTTAATTGCATTACGTATTAATAATTATGACCCTGAATTAGCAAAAAATTTCATACAAAAAAAAAATTGGATTGAAAGAATACATTTCTATGAAGATATTACTGATGCAATTAATAAAAATAATTTTTTAATGCTCTTACCAAAATTAAACACCACTGATGTATTAAATAAAATTTATTGGATAATATTATTATTGTGGGACAGTTTAAAGTTAAAAACAAATATTTTTACGTACTTCATTAATACAGATCAAATATATTTAATTCAAAATATATCAAAAAAATATTCATATATTACATTAAATAATATATTATATTCGTGGATACAATGCCGATATCAATTAATAACCATTGATAATATAAATTATGAATTGTTAATTTTACAACAATTATTAAAATGGCAAATTTTAAAGAAAAGATAATCACTTAAGAGAATATATATGGATTTAATTGATTCACACTGTCACTTAAACACGATTGTATCAAAATATCATCATAATATTCAAGATATATTAAAACAAGCATATGATAATTCTGTAAAAATAATTTTAAATGTTGCTATATCTATTAATGATTACAAAAACTCTTATAAAAATTTCAAAAACAAAAAAAATATTTTACATAGTTGTGGTATTCATCCTTTACATAAAAGTATTAATGAAAAAAATAATATAAATATATTAGAAAATATTATTTCTAATAATAATAACATCATTGCATTAGGTGAAACTGGTCTTGATTTTCATTATGAAAATACTACAAAAAATATTCAAATAGATTCATTTAAAAAACATATTTATTTAAGTATAAAATATAATATACCGATAATTATACATACGCGAAATGCACAACAAGAAACAATAAATATTTTATCTTCGCAAGAATCATTATCTTGTACTGGTGTTATACATTCTTTTACAGGCGATAAAGATATGGCAAGAAAACTTTTGGATTTAGGATTTTATATTTCCTTTTCTGGAATTATAACATTTAAAAATGCATTACATGTAAAAGAAATAGTAAAATTTATTCCAAAAAATCGATTACTCATTGAAACTGATGCACCTTATTTAACACCAGAACCATATCGAGGTAAATATAATCAACCAGCAAACTTATTACATATTGCACAATATGTTTCTGCATTAAAAAATATTACTGTTATAGATATATCAAGAATTATTAAAAAAAATTTTTATTCATTATTTCATATATCTAAATAATATAATAATAAATTTAAATAAAAATATATTTAGGAAATATTATATATGTTAAAAAATCTATTTTCAAATTTACAAAAATTAGGTAAATCTTTAATGTTACCAGTTTCAGTATTACCAATAGCAGGTATTTTATTAGGAGTAGGATCAGCAAATTTTACGATTATATCTCCAATAGCATCACATATTATGGCAGCAGCAGGAGGTGCCGTATTTAAAAATATACCATTAATTTTCTCTATAGGTATTGCATTAGGTTTCACAAATAATGACGGCGTAGCTGCATTAGCAGCAGTAGTTTGTCATGAAATTATGACTCAAACAACATCTATTATGATCCCAATTGTTTTAAAAAGTAATGTGCTTTGTACAAATAACCAACATTTTTGTGATATTGGTGTTTTAGGAGGTATTATCTCCGGAACAATTACAGCATATTTATTTAATCAGTTCTCAAGAATTGAATTACCAGAATATTTAGGTTTTTTTGCTGGTAAACGTTTTATTCCTATGATTGCAGGATTATGTGCAATATTATTTGGTTGTATATTATCGCTAATATGGCCACCAATTAGTAAAGTTATTCAAGCATTTTCACAATGGGCAGCTTATCAAAATCCTATGCTTGCATTTGGTATCTATGGTTTTGTAGAACGTATGTTAGTACCATTTGGGTTACACCATATTTGGAATGTCCCGTTTCAAATGCAAATAGGAGAATATAAAAATTCTCTAGGACAAATTTTTCATGGTGATATTGCAAGATACATGGCTGGAGATCGTACTGCAGGAAAATTAGCAGGAGGATTTTTATTTAAAATGTATGGATTACCGGGAGCAGCTTGTGCTATCTGGCGATGTGCACATAAAAAATACCGCTCTAAAGTTGGTGGTTTAATGATTTCTGCAGCATTAACAGCATTTTTAACTGGAATTACAGAACCCATTGAATTTTCATTTTTATTAACTGCACCGATATTATATTTTATACATGCAATTTTAGCAGGTCTTGCGTTTCCTATATGTATTTTATTTGGTATGAACGCAGGGACAAGTTTTTCTCATGGATTAATTGATTTTATAATATTAAGCGCACAAGGAAAATCTATATGGTTATTTCCAGTGGTTGGTGTTGCATATGGTTGTATTTACTATATCATATTTTACACATTAATAAAATATTTCAATTTTATCACTCCAGGAAGAGAAAACTTTAGGGATAATATCATTATTCAACAACCAAAAAAATTAGCACCATTATTAATTCAGGCGCTAGGAGGAATAAATAATATTCAACATTTAGATGCTTGTATTACACGAATTAGAATTACTGTTTATAATGTTAATTTAGTTAATCAAATTCAAATAAAAAAACTTGGTGCATCTGGAATAGTAATTTCCGGACTCGGAATACAAATTATTTTTGGTACTAAATCAGATAATATCAAAAGCGCAATGGATGATTATATGAAAAAATAAAATAAAAAATATACATCTTAATAACTACTATTATGATGTAATACATGCATAATAGTAGGAAAAACAAAATATTACGTATTTTAAAATTTGAGAGTCATACCACCTTCTAAAACATTATTTACTGTTAATAAGTACACAGTATAATGTTTACAATTTCGAAATTATTTTCAAGTATAAAATTATATTTTATTATAATACGATTTTACTGCTGTATTACATGTATTAAATATACTTATTATCTTTTTTAGATAAATCATCATGTTTTGATAAACATAATTCATTTAACAAACATGATTCATAAATACATGCATACTAAATAATACTGGCAGTAAAATTTAGCTTAAAATGATATTCCGATAATAATTCAAGTGCTTTACATTATAATGCATTTCATATTCTAACTGAAAAATCGATTTATTTTTACATTTATAAAAACTAGATTTATATTATTAAGAATATCTATTAGTTTATTAAGTTTAAACTTATCATATTCAACATGATATCCTATAGTAAAATAATTAAAAATATGGAAATTACAGTTTATACCAAATATTATCAAATTTAATAAATTATTACAATGCCTATTTTTAATATTATTACTTTGGAAAGTATATAACATATTTTTTTTATTTATAAAAGTATTCAGTTGAATACGCGTTTTATTATTTGTGTAAATTATTAATCCACTTACTACATTAATTGATAATAACATTAAAAAAATGATTATCATAAAATTTTTTATATTTATCATATCCATAATCTCATATATATATATTAAAAAATATTTATTAAGATATTTATTTTTAATATTATTATAATAAAAAAATAATATAAGGATATTATATATCAAAATAAAGTATTTGAATAGTAAATTTTTAGCATAATGCATGATTGACAGTACGCGGAAATGGAATTAAATCTTTAACATTTTGTACGCCAGTAATATATGATATTAATCTTTCAAAACCTAACCCAAAACCAGCGTGAGGAACACTTCCATAACGACGTAAATCAATATACCAAGAATAATCTATTTTATTTAAATGTAATTCTAAAATTCGTTTTTCTAATAATTTTTGACAATCTTCTCGTTCTGATCCTCCAATAATTTCTCCTACATTAGGAACTAAAAAATCCATTGCAGCAACAGTATTACAATCTTTATTTAATTTCATATAAAATGCTTTTAAATTTTTAGGATAATTTTTAATAAAAACCGGAGAATGAAAATAATTATTAACAAGGTATTTTTCATGTTCTGAAGATAAATCAGTACCATGAGTAATTTTATATCGAAATTTTTTTTTAGATTTCAGTAAAATTTTAATAGCATCTATATATTCAATTTGAATAATTGGAGAATGTAAAAAATTTTCTAACCTATGAAAAATATTTTTATCAATGTTACTATAAATAAACTCTATATCTAAAATATTATTCTGTAAAATATATTGAATAACATATTTTATAATATCATATGATAATTGTATTATATCTCCTAAATTACAAAATGATCTTTCAACTTCTAACATCCAAAATTCAGCTAAATGACGTGTAGTATTAGAATTTTCGGCTCTAAAAGTTGGTCCAAAAGTATATACTTTAGTCATAGCGCAAGCATAAGATTCTGCTGTTAATTGACCAGATACTGTTAAAAATGTTTCCTTACCAAAAAAATCTTTTTTTAAATATTTTGACTGATTTAATTTATTATCACATTGTTCATTTAATTCTGCAGATACTCGAAACATAGAACCTGCTCCTTCTGAATCTAACGTCGTAATAATTGGTGTAGGAATCCAACAATAATGTTTACTTTGTAAAAAACGATGAATAGCGTTAAACATACCATTCCTAATTCTTGTAATTACTCCTATAAAATTAGTACGAGGTCTAAGATGAGGTATTAATCTTAAATATTCATAAGTATGTTTTTTGGAAGAAATTGGATAATTATGTGGAGACTCTACTAATCCAATAATTTTAATTTTATGAACTTGAATTTCATATTTCTGATATTTACCAATTGAATATATAATCATACCTTCAATAGATATTGAACAACCATTTGTTAGTTTTAATACTTCGGACTTATAATTACATATATTTTTATTAATAATACCTTGTATAGTATGCGCACACGAACCATCATAAATATCAATAAATGAAATACCAGATTTTGAATGCCGACGATTACGAATCCAACCAGAAAGAGTAATATATTGATTAACTAAATTACAATTTCTATATATATCATGAACCAATATTTTTTTCATATTTTAATATACCTTATTATCTTGTAAAATAGAAAATATTATTTTTTTGATAAATCTTAAAAATAAATGTTATATATATGATATTAAAAATACATGAAATTATATTAAATCATTTTACAATAAAAATATCATGTATTTTACAAAATTTAGAACAATATCTATTATATTTTATTTGACAAACTCTACACTGAATAAATAAACGGTGACACGTATGTTTCCTACAATTAATATAAATATCGCAATGAATGTTACAGTTTTTACATCTAGATAAAATATGTTCAGATATTTTTTCAGTCATTCTGTAATCAAAAACAAAATTTTTACCCTGAAATTTTATTAAAAAATTATTCTTACGAGATTCATTAACATAATTTAAAATACCACCTTTTATCTGATATACATTCTGAAAGTTATTATACTTTAACCATGCAGTAGCTTTTTCACAACGAATTCCACCCGTACAATACATAACAATATTTTTATTTTGATATTTTTTTAAAAAATTAACAATAATTTTTAATTGATCACGAAAAGTTGATCCAGGTATATGTATTGCATTTTGAAAATGTCCAATGATATATTCATAATCATTACGCATATCTACACAAATTGTATTAGCTTGATTTAACATTTTGTTTACATTATGAATTTCAACATATTTTCCAATATTTTTATCATTAAAAAAATTATCTAATAAACCATCAGCAACAATTTTATTACGTACTTTCACTTGTAAAACCCAAAAGGATTTTTTTTGATTTAATGCGTAATTAATATGTACATCTTGTAAATTCTTATTTATATTATATAAACAACTTGTTAAAAAATATACTTTGTTTTTTAAAATATTAATCTGTGCATTAATTCCTTCTTTAGCAACATATATTCTTCCAAAAATATTTAGTTTTAAAAACTCATTATATATTATATTTCTAAGTTCATATGGATTATTTATATAAAAATATTTATAAAACGATAATGTAATACGGTGTTCATGACTTTTTAAAAAAACAGATTTTAAATCTTTTTTACAAGAAATATTGTGTAATATTAACATCTATCTTTCCATTTAAAAAATAAATTCTAAATAAATATCTAGAATTATACAAGAATATTAAATCAGGATATTATTTCTATATTGTATCATCACGATGTTGTATTAATTGTTTTAACAGCACTTGTTTTGCATTAACTATATCTTTTGGTGCTTTATCTAAAAATACTTTATTAGATAAAATTTTATTTAAAGAGAAAATTTTTTTGTTTAATTGATTTATTTTTTGTTTTTTATAATGTAACATTACTTGATTATTTAATTGACCATCAAATACAAAAAATATTTTATTATCATAAATCGTTTCTACAACAGCATGATCTGGAATATGATAATTTATATTAACAAAATCAATTTTTTCTAAAAAAGTAAATTTTTTAATAATTTTATGATTTAATTCTACCACTTTTTTAAATGTAATATTAAATCCTGAAATAAATAAATGTAATAAAATATTATTATTAATATTAAAAGTAATACGAGTTTTCCGAACAAATAAAATAATTTTTTGTAAACATGTCATAATATGCATAGTATCCTTACATATCATATCAAAATTAGTAATAGGAAAACGCTGTAACATAATAGTATTTTCTTTTATAAATAATAAATTTTTTATTTTTTTCCAAATATATTCTGTAATAAATGGAATCATTGGATGTGCCATCCGCAAAAATATTTCAAAAACATATACTAATACATATTTCGTTCTTTGAATTTCCTGACTTGTTCCTATTTCGAATATCACTTTAGAAATTTCTAAATACCAATCACAAAATTTATGCCAAAAAAAATTATATAATACATTTGAAGAAAGATCAAACCTATAATTCTCTAATTCTGTCCGATATAATTGTATTGTATTATTTAACTCAGATAGTATCCATACATCAAAAAATGCAAAAAAATTATTATCTGATTCATATGATAAATTTTTTACTCTAATATTCATTAAAATAAACCGACCTGCATTCCAAATTTTATTACAAAAATTTCTATATCCTTGTAATTGATTAATATCCCAATTCATATTACGAGTTATTGATGAATACGAAGAAAATGTAAAACGCAATGCATCAGCACCAAATCCTTTAATTCCTTCTGGAAACATCATATTAGTATTATTTAATATTTTCTTTAAATCACTTGTTTTTGTACTATTTATAGTACGTTTTTTTAATAAATTTTTTAAACTAATTCCATCAATCACATCAAGTGGATCTAACACATTCCCTTTCGATTTAGACATTTTTTGTCCAAATTCATCTTTAATTAAACCAGTAATATAAACATTTTTAAAAGGAATTTGAGGATTACTAGACTTGTCTTTCAACAAATGCATAGTCATCATAATCATTCGAGCAATCCAAAAAAATATAATATCAAAACCACTTACAAGAACATTTGTAGGATGAAAATTTTGTAATAATTTTTTATTTTTTGGCCAATCTAAAGATAAAAAACTCCATAAACTAGATGAAAACCATGTATCTAATACATCCAATTCACGCGTTATAATTCTATCTTTTGGTATTACATATTTCATCCGTATATGCTGTTCATCATATCCAACATATATATTACCTAAATTATCATACCACGCCGGTATACGATGTCCCCACCATAATTGACGAGAAATACACCAATCTTGAATATTATTCATCCATGACAAGTATAAATTTTTATATTGTTTTGGAAAAAAAACAATTTGACCATCTTGAACTGCTTTTATAGCTTGTTGAGACAATTTTTTAGTACGTAAATACCATTGGTCAGTCAACATACATTCAATTTCCGAACCACTCCTATCGCCATATAAAACAATAATATTAGTTTTTATTATACTATCTAATATTTTTTCATCCTGTAATATACTAAGTATTTTTTTTCTTGCTTGTAAACGTGTTAATCCTTTTAAATTCTGAGGCAATTCTGTATCATATATTTCAGTATGGCAACCATTTATATCATATACACTACAGGTGTTACAAATTTTACCATCAGTTGTGAAAATGTTAATCAACGGTAATTTTTTACGTATTGCAACATCATAATCATTAACATCATGTGCTGGAGTAATCTTCACACATCCTGTACCTTTTTTCATATCAACAAAGGAATCACTAATTACAGGAATAATTCTATTAATAATTGGAACCATTACAAATAATCCAACAAAATTTATATACCTAATATCGTCAGGATGTACTGCAATTGCAGTATCTCCTAATAATGTTTCTGGACGCGTTGTAGAAATGATTAAATATTCTTTTCGATTAATTTTTCCTGAGTTATCCACTAAAAAATATTTAATATTCCACATATTACCTAATATAGAACGATGTTCTATTTCTAAATCAGATAAAACTGTCTGTAATTTTATATCCCAATTAGATAATTTTTTTTTACGATAAATTAAACCATGATCATACAAATTAATAAATGCTTTTTTAACACCTTGTTTTGAAATATCATCTAAAGTAAATCTTATTCTATTCCAATCAACAGAACTACCTAATCGTTTTATTTGATAATTTATATTAAAATCATTTTCTTTTTTCCATTTTAAACATTGATTTAAAAAATTTCTACGACCAAATTCTTGTAAATCTTTTCCATACTGTAATTTAATTTGTTTTGATACAAGAATTTGTGTTGCAATACCTGCATGATCCACGCCCATTTGCCACAAAGTATTGTATCCTTGCATACGATGATATCGTATCAGAATATCCATAATAGTTTGTTGAAATGCATGACCCATATGTAAATTTCCTGTAATATTTGGAGGCGGCATAATTATACAGAAATTTTTTTTTGTAAGGCTGGTATTTGCAGAAAAATACCCATTTTTTTCCCAAAATTTGTATAACATTTCTTCAATGTCTTTTGGATTATATTTGTGTTTCATATTTTAAAATCTCATAAATAAACTTAATACAAATATTTTACGTATATTTATAACAGTAAAATACATGATAGTCATGAATTGAAAAGTTTTATTTTGAACATATACTATACCTAAAAATTTTATACTTCTTGTATTCATATAATATTTTAATTAAACATATTTTTATTAAAATATATATATAATATAACGTGTATTGAATTATTTTTTAAAATTATGATATTACAATAACTATAATAATCATATTAAATATATATTATATTTATTATATAGAAATAAATTTAAAATATAGTAATTTTTATAAAGTCAAACTGTAAAATAAATTAAAAATATTTTCAAACAATATAATATATATAATATTATAAAAATAATACAATATTATATAATAGACATAAAATACATTAAATTTTAAAAAACATATATTATAAATAATATTATTATTATTACATTATCAATATATAATATTTAAATGATTAATAGATATTATGTAATACGTATGAATAACTTATATAAAAAACATTGTTTAAAAATAAAAGATTTGACAAAACATGAAATTAATCAAATTATTAACTTAGCAGAAGTAATAAAAAAAGCACGTAATAAAAAACAAGAAATAAAATATTTAAAAAATAAAAAAATTGCTTTAATTTTTGAACAAGAATCTACTCGAACAAGATGTTCATTTGAAGTTGCTGCTTTTGAACAAGGTGCACAAGTTACATACCTTGGTGCAGGTAATACACATCTAGGTTACAAAGAATCTATCTCTGATACAATGCAAGTTTTGAACAGATTATATAATGGTATTGGATATCGAGGCATCCACCACAATAATATTAAAATATTATCACATTATTCTAAAATACCAATTTGGAATGCATTAACGAAAAAATATCATCCAACACAATTATTAGCAGATTTATTAACAATAAAAGAAAATACTATTAATAAATCAGTGTCTGAAATAACACTAGCATATGTAGGTGATGCTTCAAATAACATTGCTAATACATTATTAGAATTAGCATTAATTATAGGTTTTAAATTGCATTTAGTAGCTCCTAAAGAATATTGGCCAAAATCTGATGTAATACAAAAAATGTATAAAACAAACAAAAAAAAATTTCTATGTACTGAAAATATTAAAGAAGGTGTAAAAAAAGCTGATTTTATTTATACCGATGTATGGGTTTCAATGGGCGATAAAAAAAATGAATGGGATAAAAAAATTAATTTACTAAAAAAATATCAAATTAATCAAAAATTATTATCATATACAAAAAATTATAATATTCAAGTCTTGCATTGTTTACCAGCTTTACATGACCAAAATACTATAATTGGAAAAAAATGCTCAACATTATATAACTTACCTGACGGTATTGAAATTACAAATGAAATATTTCAATCACATAAAAAAATTATTTTTAATCAATCTGAAAATAAATTGCATACTATTAAAGCTTTAATGATACTGACATTAAAGAAAAATATCGATTATATATCTACAAAACAAACCAACATATAAAATATTTATAAAAATCCAATTATGGAGATATAATGCATAATATTATTTATACAAAATCAGCACCTAAACCAATTGGACCATATAGTCAGGGTATTAAGAGAAATAATATTGTAATGACATCTGGACAGATTGCAATTAATAAAAATAATCAAATTATATCAGATAATATTGTTGAACAAGCTAGGGTAATTTTACAAAATATAAAAAATATTATACAAAAATCAGGCCTACAAATTAATGATATTATAAAAATGACTATTTTTGTTACTCAATTAAATGAAATGAATGAAATTAATGTCATTTATAATGATTTTTTTCAAACACATAATGCAAGATTACCGGCTAGAACATGTGTTGAAGTCAGTAATTTACCTAAAAATGCAAAAATCGAAATTGATGCTATTGCAATACAGCATTAACTACAAAATATGCCACATTGTGGCATAAAATATATATAAACTGAAAAAGTACAATTAAAAAATAGTTTATATATGACATAAATAAGAAATATTAAAAAAATTAATATAAATAATATAAATATTTTATACACTATTTATTATGATATAATATCATGTTAATTGGTTTATTCAGAATTCTCGTATGTGATAAATTCTTAAAAATATCTTTTGGTAAATTCTGTGATAACTCTAAAGTAGAATATTTAGGATAAATTTTTACATTTCCAATATTATAACTGCTAATTCGTCCTTCATTAGCAATAGCACCAACAATATGTCTTACTTCAACTCCATCATTATGACCCACATCAATACGATACAAACACATACTAGATTTTGTATGATAAATTTTTGTTTTGTTATATTTTTTTTTAATATTTTGTTTTAAAAAAATTTTACGATTATTAGTAGGATTTTCTGTAACAATTAATGGACGTCCACCTTGTGCCATCTTTAATAAAGCAGCAGATAAGATATCTATATCAAACTTATTTTTCTCATTAATTTTTTTTAATAATGCACAATATTGATCTAAATCTTTACTTTCTAATTCTATGAGCAATTTTTTATAAAATTTATTAATTCGACATTGGCTTAATAACTGTGAATTAGGTAATTCTACTTTACGTATTGGTTGTTTAATAATACGTTCAATGTTTTTTAATAGTCTACGTTCACGATACTCAACAAATAATAAAGCACAACCCATACGACCAGCACGACCTGTACGACCAATTCTATGAATATATGATTCAGCATCCATAGGAATATCATAATTAATCACTAAACTAATTCTATCTACATCTAATCCTCTTGCTGCAACATCAGTTGCAATTAAAATATCTAACCTGCCATCTTTTAATCGTTCTAAAGTTTGTTCTCGAATATTTTGATTCATATCTCCGTTTAATGCTGCACTATTATATCCATGGCGTTCTAATGCTTCAGAAATCTCCAAAGTAGCACTTTTAGTACGTACAAAAATAATTGTAGCAGAAAAATCTTCTGATTCCAGAAATCGTATTAAACCATCTGTCTTTCTACCACACACAATCCAATAACTTTGTTTAATATTTGGTTGTGTTAAAATATTAGATTGAATCTGGATTTCTTTTGGAAAAACCATAAACTTTTGTGCAATCATTTTAATAGCCCGAGGCATAGTTGCAGAAAATAATGCTGTTTGATGTTTTTTAGGTATTTTTAACATAATATTTTCAACATCTTCTATAAACCCCATTCTTAACATTTCATCAGCTTCATCTAAAACTAAAGATCGTAAATTAGATAAATTTAACGTTCCCCGATTTAAATGATCCAGTAATCTTCCTGGAGTTCCAACAATAACTTGAGGACCTGTTTTTAATATTTTTAACTGTATTTCATACCTTTGTCCTCCATATAATGCTAATACTTTAATATTCATCATATACTGAGCAAATTCTGAAAATGATTTAGATACTTGAATAGCTAATTCTCGAGTAGGTGTTAAAACTAAAATTTGCGGACACTTTAACTGAACAAGAATATTATTTAATAATGGAAGTGCAAATGCAGCAGTTTTTCCACTTCCAGTTTGCGCCATTCCTAAAACATCTTTTCCCATTAAAAGATAAGGAATACATAACTGTTGAATAGGTGATGGTTTAATATATTGCATTTTTTTTAATGCTTTGATAAGCGCAGTATTTAAACCAAAATGTAAAAACGAGTTATTATTTTGAATCATGTATTATACATACCTTGTCAAGTTGTAATAATATATTTATATTATTGAATATAAATATATTTTTTTATATAATTTACAAAAAAACAAATCCAAAATAAAATTTATAAAAAAATTCATAAAAACTTTATTTTGAATAATTAAAATTCATCGTACTGTTAAGATGTATTAACAGCTTTTATACTTAATCTTAATCTACCTTGTCGATCAACTTCTAATACCTTTACTGAAACTTTTTGTTCAATACATAAATAATCTGTTACTTTTTCTACTCTCTGATTTGCTATTTGTGAAATATGTACCAAACCTTCCTTGCCAAAACCAATAGATACAAAAGCACCAAATTCTGTAATACGTACAACCTTTCCATGATATATTTGTCCAGCTTTAACTTCGGAAGTAATTTCACGAATTCGTTTAATAGCATGTTTAGCTTTACCTGCAACGGTAGAAGAAATTTTAATTATCCCATTATCTTGAATTTCAATTACAGTACCTGTTTCTTCTGTTAACATACGAATAATTGATCCACCTTTACCGATAACATCTTTAATTTTCTCTGGATTAATTTTCATAGTATGAATACGTGGAGCAAATTCAGAAATATTACTTCTTGGAGTACTAATCGATTTTTTCATGGTCTTTAAAATATATAACCGTGCTTTTTTTGCTTCATATAAGGCATCTTCTAAAATATCATTTGTAATACCAGTTGTTTTTATATCCATTTGTAAAGCAGTAATCCCTGTTTCTGTACCGGCAACTTTAAAATCCATATCTCCTAAATGATCTTCATCTCCTAAAATATCAGATAAAATTACATATTTATCTTGATCTTTAACTAAACCCATTGCTATTCCAGCAACAGCCGATTTTATTGGAATACCAGCATCCATGAGTGCTAAAGATGCTCCACATACTGAAGCCATTGATGAAGAACCATTCGATTCAGTTATTTCTGAAACTATTCTAATAGTATATGGAAATTCATCTACTTTCGGCATAACAGCTAACATACTTCGTTTAGCTAATTTACCATGACCAATTTCTCTTCTTTTTGGAGATCCTAAAATACCAATCTCTCCTACAGAATAAGGTGGAAAATTGTAATGAAATAGAAAATTATCTATTCTGTCTCCTAATAATTCATCTAAATTTTGTGCATCTCTAGCAGTACCCAAAGTTACAGAAACTAAAGACTGTGTTTCCCCTCTCGTAAATAAAGCAGAACCATGTACTCGAGGTAGAATTCCCATACGAATATCTAAATCTCGAATTGCATTACATTTCCGTCCATCAATACGATTTTCTTCATGTAATATTTTATCTCTTACAATCTTTCTTTCGATATTATATAAAATATTTTCTATTTCAGATTCTGAAAAATCAACATCATCAGATATTAATTTTTGTATTACAGTATTACGAATAATATCTAAAGATTCATGTCGTTGTTTTTTATTAAAAACTTGATATGCTGTAATAATATCCGATTTACAAAATTGAGTAATATAATTAAATAATTCATGTTGTTCAATATTTTTTTCAATATAATCCCATGGTGTAATATTAACATCTTGAACAAATAAACAAATATTATCAATTAATTGTTGTTGTTGTTTATGACCGAATATAATAGCCTGTAAAACCTGTTTTTCACTTAATAAATGTGCTTCAGCTTCTACCATTAAAATTGCATTCTTTGTTCCAGATACTACTAAATCTAACTTAGTATGTTTCATATCATCTGTTGTTGGATTTAAAACATATTCATTATTAATATATCCAACTCTTGCTGCACCAACTGGACCTAAAAAAGGCATACCGGATAATTTTAATGCTGTCGAAGCTCCAATAATTGCTACAATATCAGGATTAATTTTTGGATTTACAGATACTACTGTAGCAGTGATTTGTATTTCATTTAAAAAATCTACCGGAAATAAAGGACGAATTGGACGATCAATTAATCGTGCAGTCAATATTTCATTTTCACTTGGTCTACCTTCTCGTCTAAAAAATCCTCCTGGTATACGGCCAGCAGCATATGTACGCTCTTGATATGTTATATTTAAAGGAAAAAATTTTTGATTTACATCAGTTTTTTTTTTACCTACCACAGTTACTAAAACGGTAGTATCATCCATAGTTACCATAACTGATGAAGTTGCTTGTCTGGCTATCATTCCTGTTGATAAAGTAACAGTATGTTTACCATACTGAAATTTTTTAATAATTTCATTTAACACAATAAAATCCTTATTTTATGTTAATACGTTGAAAATAACATAAAAAGAGCTTTTCTGCCCTTTTTATGATATAAAAAATATTTTTATGAATTATTATTTAATTATGTATATAATATATTATTTTTTAGTGTCGTAATTCTAATTTTGCAATAATGTTATTATATCGAATCATACTAATATTTTTTAAATAATCTAATAATTTACGTCTTTTAGAAACCATTTTTAATAAACCGAGTTTGCTTGAAAAATCTTTTTTATGTATATCGAAATGTTTTTTTAAATAATTAATATGATAACTTAATAAAGCAATTTGCACTTCTGACTTACCTGTATTTTTTACATCCATACCATACTCTAATATAAGTTTTGTTTTTTTTTTCATAAATTCTTCACATCCTAAAGATATAATACATTTTATAAAATTCATCTTTGATTAAATATTTAATAATTTACATAAAATTAACTGACCGATTTGGTTTATTTTTCCTAAGATAAACATTTTATTATTGTTTTGTATAGTAATTCTAAAAAATTTTGGAGTATCGCTATTAAAAAAATATATTCTATTTTTTATATCATGTATGGAATTATAGTCTGAGCAAATCATTTCAGGTAATGTAAAGAATAAAGCTTGTACTGGTATTAAAAATTTTAATAATATATGATGAGATATATTACTAGGATATTTTTTAACTACAGTATTCAATTGATGTAAAGTAATAGCACGAGTTATTTTATAAGAACTTACTCGCAATCTTCTCAAAGATATGACATGAGCACCACATTTTAATAATACTCCTAAATCATGTACTAATCTGCGAACATATGTACCTTTAGAACATGTAATTTTTAAAGTAATAAATGTATTATTATATTCTATACAACGTAATTTATAAATTCTAATATTACGTGTAATTTTCGGAATAGAAATATTTTTTCTTGCGTACTTATATAATGCACGACCTCTATATTTTATCGCAGAGTAAATTGGTACAATTTGAACAATTCGTTTTTTTAATATATGTAAAGATGAATATAAATCTAAATAAGAAAACTGTACTTTTTTAGTATTTAATATTACACCTTGAGAATCGTAAGTTGCAGTAACCTCACCCAATTTAGCAACAACATAATAACACTTTTTAGAATTATTTATTTGTTCTACAAATTTTGTACTTTCTCCAAAACAAATAGGTAATAATCCTGTTGCTAAAGGATCTAGAGTACCAATATAACCTGCTTTTTTAGCACAAAAAATTTTTTTTACTTTTTGAAGTATGTAATTTGATGATATACCTTTTGGTTTATCAAATAATAACATACCATTAACATTATTTTTATACATTATTCTACTTAATTTACATTATAGAAAATATAATATTAAAATAAATTTATATTGTTTTGAGTAAATTTGTAATTTTCATACCTTTAGCAAAAGAATCATCGTTATAAAAAATAAGAATAGGGATTTTTCGTAACTGCAATATTTTACATAATATACTACGAATATAACCAGAAGCTTTTTTTAAAATACACAATACATTATCTTTTTTATTTTCTACACTTACTTTATTGTTTAATACATTAGTCTTATCTATATAACTAATAAAAACTTTTGCACATGATAAATCACGAGACAGTTTTACCATAGAAACTGTAATAAAAGAACTTATTCTTGGATCTCTAAACTGATTTTGTAAAATATTTGATATCGCTTTCTTTAACTCTTGTGATATACGTATATAACGATAAGATTTTTTTTGATAATTCTTATATAATAATTTCATATATTATTAATATCTATCATAAATATATTAAATTTAATTTCAGTTCTTGATTTCTATTGTATTGAATGATTCTATCACATCTCCAATACAAATGTCATTATAATTTTTTATTCCAATACCGCATTCTTTACCAACACCCACTTCTTTGACATCTTCTTTAAAACGTCGTAAAGATTCCAATTCACCTTTATAAATTATATTTTTATTTCTTAAAATACGAATAGGACAACTCCTTTTGATAATACCATGAATTACCATACAACCGGCAACAAAAATAGATTTTGTAGGTTTAAAAATATCCCTAATTTCAGCTGATCCAATAATAATCATTTTATATTTAGGAGACATCATACCTGAAACAATTAACTTTATATCATCAATTAAATGATATATAACAGAATAATAACGAGCATCTATATTCTCTGTTTTTATTGCACGTTTAGCTAATATATTTGGTTCAACATTAAATCCGATAATTATTGCATGTGTTGCTACTGCAAATGCAACATCAGTTTCTGTAATGTTTCCAACATTAGCACTAATAATTTTAATGCAAATATGCTGATTAGATAAGTTTTGTATAACGTGTGTAACAGCTTCTAATGATCCTTTTACATCAGATTTTAAAATTACATATAATATAGAAGATTCATTTTTATTTAAATTTTTAAACATATCATGTACATCTATTTTTTTTACATTCGCTATTTTTTTTTCTTTTAATTGAATTGTTCTATATAATGCAATTTCACGCGCTTTTTTTTCATTTTCAACAGTATAAAAAATATCTCCACTAGTTGGTATACCTGATAATCCAAGTATTTCTATAGGAATAGATGGACCAGCATATTTTACTTCAACTCCAAACGAATCTTTCATTGCACGTACTTTACCGTAATATACACCACATAATATATTATCCCCTTTTTCTAATTTTCCTTCACGAATTAATACAGTTGTTATTGGACCACGTTTTTTATCAAGTCTAGCTTCAATTACTACACCATTAGCCATACCAGATGTTCTAGCAGAAAGTTCTAATATTTCAGATTGTAATAATATTGCATGTAATAATTCATCAATTCCTTGACCAGTAATAGCAGAAATATTAACAAAAATTGTTTCACCACCCAATTCTTCTGACATAATTTCGTATTTCATTAGTTCTTTTTTAATTCTTTCAGGATTTGCTTCCGGTTTATCAATTTTATTTATTGCAACTAATACTGGAACTCCAGCAGATTTTGCATGTTGAATAGCTTCTATAGTTTGTGGTTTTACTCCATCATCGCCTGCTACAACTAAAACTACAATATCAGTAATTTGCACACCTCGAGCACGCATTGCTGTAAATGCAGCATGACCTGGTGTATCTAAAAAAGTAATGAGTCCACCTTTTGTTTTTACATAATAAGCACCAATATGTTGAGTAATTCCACCAGCTTCATGACTTGCTATTTTAGTAGAACGAATATAGTCTAATAAAGATGTTTTACCATGATCAACATGTCCCATAATTGTAACTACAGGAGGTCTAATTGTTTTTAAAGAATTTCTATTTAAACTTTCAGTTTCTTGCAAAATTATTTCTTCTACATTATTATTTTTTTTTAAAATTGCTTTATGTCCCATTTCTTCAATGATTAATTGCGCTGTTTCTTGATCAATAATTTGATTTTCTGTAACAACATTACCCATACTCATGATTTTTTTAATTAATTCTGTACTTTTTATTGACATCTTTTTTGATAATTCTAATATTGAAATCATTTGATTAATAAAAATTTTTTTAACAACATGTTTTTTTGGTTTAATAAAATCTTGATGTAATACACGATACTTATGTTTTTTTAAAAATTTTTTATCTTTACTATTTTTAATAATACGATTTTTATTATTTCTTTGATCTTTTTTATTACGAAGGTTCACATTATATTCAACAACAGTATTAACATCAGATAATTTACTTAAATTAACTATTTTTTTTAAATCTTGTCCAGCAGACATTTTTTTTACCATTAACCGATTTGATGTGGTAATTTTATTTTTTTTTAAAATATTAACTGCATTCTTTTTGTAATGTATTGTATTTTTTGAACTTACATTTTTCTTTGAAATCAGAGTATCTGATTTTTTTATAAAAATATTTTTTTTATCGCTATTTTGTGTTATTGAACTCATATTTCTTGTTTGTAAATTATTTTTCTTCAATAACTTATTATTTGTATCATGAAGTTTATTACCTGATGCAGAATATGTTTTATCATCTATTTTTTTATCAATAATATTTTTATGTATATTAATCGTACGTAATATATCAGGAGAAGCATTTTTTTCTTTAACATTAATTGGACAATTAATAACATTATCTGTATATTTTTTTTTATGTACCATTCCTAGTGATAACTCATTTTTTGAAGATAAATAATGTAACAATAATTTTTTTTCTTGTAATGTTACACGATCATTTTTATCTTTTTTAATACCAATATTAGAAAAATTTTTTATTAATTCAGCAATAGTAATATTCATTTCATATGATAAAGATTGTAAAGTAATATTAATCATATTATTCCTTATAATTTACATCAAATTTGTATCACAGTAATACAAGATAAGATATTATTATTAACAAAATTATTTTATTATATAAATAAATTATGTTAATATCATAAAAACTTTCAGTTAAAAAAAATTCCCTATATGAAATATTTTTAAATATAATTACTAATATACTACAAAAAAGAATGACAATTATTGATTATTAATAAATGTGTCAAATAATTATCTGACTGCTCTTGAACAGTATTTGCAATACGAGCACTTATACCTTTAATTCCAATTAATATATGATATGGAGTACATATTAATTCCGATAAAGATGAAAGACCAGCATATATTAATATATTAACAATTTTACTATTTACATTTAAACATTTATTAAAAAGAGCACGAATTTTATTAATTTTAATTTTATTCTTATCACTTGCATCATTTGCTGCCATAATATTTAATTCCCAACCACTTAATTGAGCTACTAATCTTACATTTTGACCATTTCTACCAATTGCTTGTGCTAAATTTTTTTCATTTACTATAATATCCATTGCATGTATATTATTATGTACAATTACAGATGAAACACGTATTGGAGACATAGCATTTATTACAAACTGTACTGGATCATGATGCCATAAAATAACATCTATTCTTTCTCCACTCATTTCTTCAGATACAGATTGTACGCGTGCACCACGCATACCAACACAAGCACCAACTGGATCTATTTTTTTATCATATGTTTTAACAGCGACTTTAGCACGTAAACCAGGATCCCTAGCAACAACCTGAATTTTAACGAGTTTTTGCGTAATTTCTGGTACTTCAATACGAAATAATTCCACTAACATTTCAGCCCGAGCACGGCTAAGAAACAATTGCATACCATTAGAGGTTGACTGTATTTCATATAATACACCACGCACACGATCTCCAACAATAAATTGTTCTTTTGGTAACATATCCCTTCTTAGAATAATTCCATCAATATAATTTCCTAAATCTAAAATCATAAAATCGCGATTAATTTTTTTAATTGTACCTTGAATAATTTTACCTTTATATTGATGAAATTTATTAGAAATCATTAAACATTCTGCTTCTCGTACTTTTTTTATAATAATTTTTTTTGCTTCTTGAGTAGAAATTCTATCAAAATTTATTGATTGAATTTTATTTTCTATAAATTCACTAATTTGTACTGCTGGATTATTAATACGTGCTTCTCTTAAATAAATTTCTCTTTCTTTATGAACAACACATCCCACAACAGTCCATCTACGATAAGTATTCACATTTCCATTGTCTCGATCGATATTCACTCTAACATCAATATCATGAGTATATTGTTTTTTTGTTGCTATTTTCAATGCAAGTTCTAATGCTTCAAATATTTTTTCACGTGGCAAAGATTTTTCACGAGAAACCAATTCCACTACTGACAAAATTTCTCTATTCATTACATCAACTCCGAGATGTACAATATCTTAATAAAAAAATATACTACATATATTGTATTAATAAAATATTATATTATATTTTTTAGTAATCCAGCTATCATGCAACAAATATAAAATACATAACAATAATTATCAATGTAATATAAAAAATCAATTTAAAAAATTACAATAAAATAATTTCAATACATATTTTAAAAATATTATTCAAATATTTTTATAAATCTTAAATTATACCGAGAGTGGGATTTGAACCCACATGCTATAAAAGCACTATCCCCTCAAGATAGCGTGTCTACCAATTTCACCATCCCGGCAAAAATGTAATATTAGATTTTCATTTACACTATACAATCTATATCATTTAATATTTTTTTAATTACTATATATTATTACACATCCAAAATACAGATAATTATACTAAATATAAAAAACAATATAATAAAAATTTTAGTTATTGTATTTAAAATAGAATCACGACAAATAAAATTTAATATACTAAATTTATTATTATATCTACTAAAATTATATAAATCATTATAATTTGCAGGATTTAACATAATTAAGGTTATTAAAATAAAACAAACAATAATAAAAACAAAAAAAATTAACTTATACATACAGTTTACTTATCCTAAGTACAAAAAAATGATAAAATAAAAATAATATTAAAATAGTATGTAAAATATTTACCTACTATTACTCAAATTTCAAATAATAGTAGGTATTTATCAATTTAATAACTTTATAACTAATAATCAAATATTATATAAATATTTGAATATATGATTAACATATTAAATAAAAATTTGTACCATATGTTATAAAAAATACATAAAAAACTAAAAATTTTTATCAGCATCGTTTTCCCAATTTATAGGATGACGCACTGTTTTACGATTCATCAAATCATCAATTTGCATAGCATCTATTGTTTCATATTTCATTAATGCATCTTTCATAGCATGTAAAATATCTAAATTGTCTTTTAAAATTTTTTTTGCCCGATTATAATTTTTTTCAATTAATAATTTAATTTCTTGGTCAATAATACTAGCTGTAATATCAGATATATATTTAGTGTGAGAAAACGTATTATTAAAAATAACATCAGTATCTTCATTAGTATACAATAATGGACCTAATTTTTCTGAAAAACCCCATTTTGTCACCATATTTCTAGCCAAATTAGTAGCTACTTTAATATCATTCACTGATCCAGTCGAAACTTTCTGTGTTCCATAAATTATTTCTTCAGCTAAACGACCACCATACAACGTCGATATTTGACTTTCTATTTTTTCTCTACTCAAGTTAATAACATCAGATTCAGGTAAAAAAAATGTTACACCTAAAGCACGACCACGTGGTACAATAGTAACTTTATGAGCTGGATCATGTTCAGGTACCAGCCTACCAATAATAACATGACCTGATTCATGATATGCTGTAAATTCTCGTTGTAATTCTGTCATAACCATAGAACGTCTTTCAGAACCAATCAATATTTTATCTTTCGCTTGTTCAAAATCTGACATTGACACAACTTTTTGATTAAAACGAGCAGCACACAATGCAGATTCATTAACTAAATTTGATAAATCAGCTCCAGAAAAACCAGGAGTACCACGCGCAATAACCATAGTATCAACATCAGTAGATAACGGAATATTTTTCATATGTACTTGTAAAATTTTTTCTCTACCTAAAATATCAGGTAATGAAACTACAACTTGTCTATCAAAACGGCCAGGTCTTAGCAATGCTGAATCTAAAACATCTGGTCGATTAGTTGCAGCAATTAAAATAATACCTTCATTCCCTTCAAAACCATCCATTTCAACTAACATTTGATTTAATGTTTGTTCTCTTTCATCATTTCCTCCACCAAATGCACTACCCCTTTGTCGTCCTACAGCATCGATTTCATCAATAAAAATTATACAAGGAGCAATTTTTCGTGCATGATTAAAAACATCACGTACACGAGATGCACCAACTCCAACAAACATTTCAACAAAATCTGAACCAGATAATGTTAAAAATGATACTTTTGCTTCTCCCGCAATAGCTTTTGCAAGTAATGTCTTACCAGTTCCAGGAGGACCAATCATTAATATACCTTTTGGAATTTTTCCACCTAACTTTTGAAATTTTTTTGGTTCTTTTAAATACTCGACTAATTCACGTACTTCTTCTTTTGCTTCATCACATCCTGCAACGTCTGCAAAACTAATCTTAATTTTTTTATCAAAAAAAATACGTGTTTTACTTTTTCCAAAAGAATTTATACCTTTACCAACATTATTTTTAACTTGCCTCATAAAATAAAACCAAACACCAATTAATAATAATGTAGGAAACCAAGAGATAAAAATTGAAAATAAAATACTTTTCTGTTTCGGAGGAATTCCGGATATAATAATATGCTTTGATAAAAGCCTATTTAATAACTTTGTATCATGCATAGGAATATATGTTGTATATTTACTATTGTCTTTTTTAATAAAATTAATATAATTTCCATTAATTCGTACTTTTTTAATTTCATTTTTTTCTATGATAGATAAAAAAGTAGTATAATCAGTATTATGTATCTTTTTACTATTAATATTTAAACCAATTAATGCAAAAATACAACAAACAAATATTACTAACCAAAACAATGAATTTTTGACTATATCACGCAAAACATTAACCTCATTGCAAGTACAATTATTTTTAAACAAATTAAAATATATATTATTTTTTAAAATCTCGTGCTAAGATAAAAACTTCACGAGAATGATTACGTGAAGCATTAGGTTTACAAATTTTTATCGTAGTAAAAAAACAGCCTAATTTATTTAAAAAATCTCCAAAACCTAATCCCTGAAATACTTTTACTAAAAAAGTTCCTCGTTTACATAACGTTGCAACAGCAATTTTCATTGCCAATTCAGATAAATTAAGAGATCGGGGTATATCTATAGAAGATATACCAGTAATATTTGGAGACATGTCGGACATTACTAAACTAATTTGTTTAGTTATAGTATGGTTAAGTATTTGATTAAATATTTTTTCCTGCATAAGATTGCCTTGGAAAAAATATACTCCAGGAATTGGATTCATATTATTAATATCACAAGATATAACATGTCCACATTTACCAAGTATTTTAATAGCGTATTTTGACCAACTACCAGGCGCAGATCCTAAATCAATAACATTCATACCACGTACAAACAAACAATATTTAATATGTATATCATGTAATTTAAACCATGCACGAGAACGTAAATTATTTTGACGAGCGCATTGTACAAAACGATCCTTAAAATTTCGTTTTAACCACCGTTTTGAACTAGAAGAGTATTTTTTTTTCATGTAAATCAGTTTATAAAATTATTTATTTATTCTATTTTCAATAAATATAATATTTTTTAATTATAACATTTCAATTAAATATTTTTTTGAAAATATTGTATAAGGTGCTTATAGAAAATATAAAAATATGTATTTTAAAATAAATAATATTTTTAAATATATTGTACATTTAATATTTTATATTTAATAGTCCCGGAAGGTGTATCAACTGCTACAATATCTAAAATTTTCTTACCAATTAAACTTCTCGCAATAGGTGAATTAATTGATATTAAACCATCTTTAAAATTCGATTCATCATCACCCACAATACAAAAGATAAACTCTTTTTTTGAATTTAAATTTAATACACTGACAGTAGATCCAAAAACAACTTTACCATTAAACGAAATATTTTTAATATCAATAATTTGTGCATGATATAATTTTGATTCAATATCTTTAATACGTTTTTCACAAAATGCTTGTTCCTCTCTAGCTGCATGATATTCTGCATTCTCTTTAAGATCACCATGTTTCCTTGATTCAGAAATTGCAGAAATAATTTTTGGTCTAACAACATTCTTTAATTTTTTTAGTTCTATATGTAGTTTCTCATAACCTTTAATAGTCATTGGAATTTTATTCATAATACACTTTCCTTATATGTAAAATATCATTGCATTTAATATATTTTTATTATAATTACTATAAAAATATACAAAACAAATTAAATAAATTATCTAATATAAAATATATAAAGTTTTTATTGAAAAATATATCAATAATTTTAAACAAGATCTTATGTTAAGATAAAGATATAAATATAAAAAATATCACACAATTAAAATAAAAAAATATGAATAATAATAATCTTAAATTACATATTCAAAAACATGTACAATTAGAAAAAATATATTTAAAAGGTGATGAAAATCATATACATATTATTGCAATCGGAACAATTTTTACTAATTTAAAGCATATTGCAAGACAAAAATTAATTTACAAACCATTAACAGAATATATTATCGCAAAAAAAATTCATGCTATTACAATCGATACATTTACTCCTATCGAATGGGAAAAAGAAAAAAAAAAATATATCTAAATTTTAACTCATAATATTTATAAATTATTCTATATAATAATAAATTTTTATAATTAATTTTAATATTCGTATTATCACAAACTGATGTAACAAAACTGTCCAAATAATGCAATATAATACCGAAATAATATTAAATCATTTATACATGTTAAATAAAAATAAAATTGTATTAATAATACTTTATTCTGTATTATATTCCTATTTTAAATAATTTACATGTCTTAAATTGAAATAATCTTACTTATTAATAGGAGTATTTATGTACGTAGTGTTTTTACATGGAGGCAAACAATATCAAGCACATCAAGGACAAATTATAAAACTAGATAAAATTAATTTTAAAACAGGTGATCAACTTCATATAAATAATATTCTAATGATAGTTAATAATGAAAATATCACAATAGGTAAACCTAATATTAAAAATAGTAGTATTATAAGTCAAATTATACGACATGGCAGACAAAAAAAAGTAAAAATTATTAAATTTAGACGAAGAAAACATTATAAAAAACAACAAGGACATCGTCAACATTTTACAGAAGTAAAAATTATTGATATTATTACTACATAAAAATATTTTATAGGGAAAAATATGGCACAAAAAAAAGCTGGCGGTTCTACTAGAAATGGACGTGATTCACATTCTAAAAGATTAGGTATAAAAAAATTTGGAGGAGAATATGTACTTTCTGGATCAATTATTGTTAGACAAAGAGGAACAAAATTTCATCCCGGAAATAATACAAAATTAGGGAAAGATCATACAATATTTGCAATTAAACATGGGAGAGTTAAGTTTGAACAGAAAGGATTAAAAAATAAAAAATATGTAAGTATAATAATTTAATAAAATATTTATATATTAATTTTTACATTTATATTACTCCTTTATTGAAAAAATAAGGGGTAATTATTAGATTATAATTATACTGAAAAATTTACACATTATTATTAAAGAGATGTATTAAATGAAATTTATTGATCAAATTGAAATACAAGTTACTGCCGGTAATGGAGGGAATGGATGTATACATTTTAGAAGAGCAAAATTTGAACCAAAAGGTGGTCCAGATGGAGGTAATGGCGGGAAAGGAGGTGATATTTGGATAAAAACAGATCGTAATTTAAATACATTAGTGGATTATAGATTTAATAAACATATTATTGCTGAAAATGGATATACTGGAAAATCTAAAAATCAATCTGGAAAAAAAGGGTCTGATAAAACTATATATGTTCCTATTGGAACAAGAATTATTAACAGTATTACAAATGAAATTATTGCTGATTTAAAATATATACATTCAAAAATTTTAATCGTAAAAGGCGGTCGCAAAGGAATTGGTAATACACGATTCCGTTCATCGATTAACCGTACACCATACAAAAAAACATATGGCGGTACAGGTGAAACATTGCATATTAAATTAGAATTAATCTTAATAGCAGACGTTGGAATTATTGGTTTACCAAATTCAGGTAAATCAACACTAGTACAATCTATTTCACAAGCAAAACCAAAAGTTGGACCATATCCATTTACTACACTAATTCCTACTTTAGGTACTGTTAAATTGAATAATCAGGATAAATTTGTTATAGCAGATATTCCTGGACTAATTCAAGGTGCATCTTACGGAATAGGATTAGGGATAAAATTTCTACAACACATTAAAAGATGTCATATTTTATTACATTTAATTGATATTTTAGAAGAAACAAAAATTATTATAAATAATATTTACATTATTGAATCAGAGCTAAAAAAATACAGTAGAAACTTATATAATAAACCTATATGGCTAGTATTTAATAAAATAGATAACTGTAATACAAATCATATAATACAAAAAATTATTTCTATAAAAAATAAAATTTCTACTAAAAGAAAAGTTTTTTTTATTTCAGCAATACAAAATATAGGAACAAAAAAATTATGTAATTTTTTGTTAAAATATCTAAAACGGTATTCTAAAAATCTGATAAACGAAAATTAAAGTTTAAATTATAAACTCAATTAATTAAAATCTTTATATAGAATACAATCCGGATATTTATCCATTCCGGATTTGAAATAATATAATAACTTAATAACATAAAAAATATATTATCGTTTAGAAAACTGTGGTTTTTTCCTTGCTTTTCTTAATCCTACTTTTTTTCTTTCTACTTGTCTAGAATCACGTGTTAAAAATCCAGATTTTCTC